>CAZDUU010000107.1:0-6585 GCA_964508675.1 uncultured Bacteroidales bacterium
TCAGAATTACTGATCAAACAAAAAATGTTTTAAAAATCCAGCTTAAATAAAAATTTATTCATGCAGTTCTTTTGACTTTTCCGGTGCAGCTTTTTCCTGCTCACCATTTTCATGGGTACAAGCTTTATTTATTTTCACATCTTTAGCAGAAAATTCCGTCAGGTAACCAATTTTTTCAATAGCAGCTACAAGACTTTCTTTGCTTTGCTTAGTAGCATCGTAATGAATAGTAACAATCTTAGTTTCCAGATCAGCAGCAGCATCCATAACGCCGACAACTTTTACTAATTCTTTTTCTAATAAAGCCTTACCATTTGCACAATGGAAGAAAGTTTTGATTTTAATTTCAGATTTTTCCTGTGCAAACATAAAAATACTTGATGCAACAAATAATACGGTTAAAAATAAGTGTTTCATATATTAAAATTTAAATTAATTTTGTGCAAATCTACTAAAATTTTAGACTATGAAAAAATTTTTTTTATTATTTGCTATTGCAAGCATTGCGCTAGCCTCATGTAAAAAAAACAATGACGACAATAGCAATGATAATCAGACCGTAACGAGCGACGAAATCGTTGCAGTTACTGACAATGCAATCTCAAGCAACATGTTTGATGATGTATTTAAACAGGCATCAAATGGTGGTCACAAAATGGACGACAGCCTATCCGGAAAATCCATCAAGTCACTTTTAGCAGGCGGATGTGCCACAGTAACCATTACTCCCTTCAATTTGACCTCATGGCCCAAAACAGTTACGGTTGATTTTGGGACAACCAATTGTCTAGGAACAGATGGCCGTTATCGTAGAGGAAAAGTGATCATGACAGTTACTACTTGGTTTAGAGATTCCGATTGCGTTGTAACTGTAAACCCACAAGACTACTATGTAAACGATTATAAAATTGAAGGAACAAAAGTTATTACCAATCAGGGACGCAACAGTCAGCAACATCTGACTTATAGTGTAGTTGTTACAAACGGAAAAGTAACAGATCCCAACAGCACTACATACAGAACATGGAACAGTACCCGTGTTCATGAATGGATCAGTGGTGAAAGCACTGTTTTCAATCCATGGGACGACGAATATCTTGTAACAGGAACAGCCGATGGAGTTACCCGTACACAAAAAAATTACACCATTACCATTACTTCAGCTTTAGATGTTTGCACCTGTTGTCGTTGGATTCAGAACGGAAAACTCACTTTAACCGTTGATACTCACCCCTCCATTTATGTAGATTACGGTCCGACGCTAAATTGTGATGATGAAGCTACTGTAACTATCAGTGGAACAGATTATATAGTTCATATGAATTAAAAATACAAGCAAAAGGTTCTATCGCTCCGATTTATCGAAGAGGAAAGTCCGGGCAGCATAGAGCACCATGCTTCCTAACGGGAAGTTGCTGCGAGGCAAGGTTCTGCAACAGAAAATTACCGTCCCGACTCGTTCGGGGTAAGGGTGAAAAGGCGAGGTAAGAGCTCACCGTTTTGCTGGCGACAGCAAAAGCCATGCACCCCATGGGCTGTAAGGTCATGTACACCGGCAGTTAAGGATTGCTCGTCCAATGCCGGGGGGTAGACCGCTGGAACTCGTTAGTAATAGCGAGGCAAGACAAATGATAGAAGTTTCACTCCGTAAGGTCTGAAATACAGAACCCGGCTTATACTTTTGCTTAAATAACGGAGGCTGCAAAGCAGCCTCTTTTATTTTGTTGGCTCATTAAGTTTAAAGTATTTTTGAAATTAGGAAAAAAAAACGTAGGTTTGCATAAAATTATTAAAACCAAAGCAATGAACAAAGCTTTTTTATTTTTTGGATTCTGGGGTATGCTTCTCTTTACCTCGTGTGGTAACAATAACGATTCTAAAGTTATAGACAACAGCGATACCCTGATTGACACAACAGAAAATGTAAAATCTGAAATCATTTTCCAGGTTCCGTCACCCGATGAATTTATTTCACTTCTCAAAACTTCAAAAGCCAATTTCAAAGCTGACATCACATCACCTGAAAAAACGAATTTCATTGAACCGAACAAACAAAAACTCAACCTTGGCGTTTATGCTGCCGATATGGCTTATCTCGCTACATTCAATAAATTTCAGGAAACCGTTCGTTATTTCAGTAAAGTAAAAAGCATGAGCGATCAGCTTGGAATCACCAACGCTATCGAAAAATCGACTTTCGACCGTCTCGAAAACAACATCACAAATGTTGATTCTATCAGTGCCATTACCAACAACTCATTCTATAATGTAATTGACCATCTTCAGCAAAACGACGATGGTGTAACTCTTGCATTTATAAGCACCGGAGGTTGGATAGAAAGCATGCACATTGCATTTCAATTGGTTGACAAATACGATCAGAACAATAAAATTATTCAGCGCATTGCTTCCCAAAAAATAGTACTTGAAAACTTATTAGGAATGCTTGAGTCGCTCAAAGATAAAAGCCAGACCGAAAAATTAAAAACTGATTTGACAAGTATTAAAACCCTTATGGATAAAATCACCAGCAAAACTGAAGAAAACAGTTCTAATTCAAAAGATACTACAAAAGTTGTGATAGGAGCTAAAACCATCTATGTAATAGATAAAGATACTTTCAACGAGTTAAAGCAGACATTTGAAAAGATTAGAAACGAAATTATTAAACAAGCTTAAACCTGACAACTATGAAAAAATTAGCATACTTATTTATATTATTACCTTTTTTAGGTGTAGCTCAAAATTGCAGCGATTTTCTAACTGTACAGCGAAGCGGAATAAGATACCCATGGAAATATGATATTCAGTCAAAGAGTGCTGTTTTTTACGCTGGCAAATCTTCAAAATTAAATATCATTTGTAATGAGGGGAAGGATTATAATATTTCGTTCATCGTTTCTTCACAAATAATGAATGAAGTAAGTATTAAGGTTACTGATAATTCCGGAAAAGTTTATTTTTCAACAGGAGTTGACGAAGAAATGCTCAAAAATATAGAACAGAAAAAACAATTCCTGCTTTCACTCGAAAATCAAAAGGTTAAAATTAAAACCGGTAAAAAAAGAATTGAACTCGACGCAAATATTAATAATGCAAAACTCGAAATTTCTAAATTTCAGGATGAAGTAGAAATGAAACGTTACAGACCTTCTACAAGTTTTGAATTTACAGCAGCCCAGACAATGGAATTAATCATCACCGTTACGGCAACTGATAAGTGTAGTGGTAAAGGCTGTGTAGGAGTTTTAGTAGCTAATAAAAAATCAGAAAACTCTGGTTTTTAGACAATTTTGTCATTTATTTTGATACTTTCGTCATAACCACCTTTTTAGGTTACATACTTCGTCAATATTTTTTTTCGCTTAATCAAATAAATTCTTACTAAATGGATTTAGGCTGTAACTTTGCTAAAAATTACAGTCATGAATCACGACACTAAAAAAGAACCCAGCGTAAAAGTAGTAAAGCGCTACTCCGGATATAAAAGACCTGTAATATATATTTTGGTAAGCAATTTATATAACGAAGATAATTCCATTATTTACAAGCTTTTTCCGCAATTCGACCTAGGTAAATCAACCAAAGCAGAGCGGATTAATTAGTTTTTTTCATAGCATAGGTTTAAATTAGCCCTTTTTGCAATGCTGCAAAAAAGGAAGGAGAGCCCCTAAAAAGGGGCTCTTCGTTAATTTATTAAGAATTATATATTAAACCGTAATTAGATTTAAATTACTTTTTAGTTCTTCAACTTCAGTCTTTATTATTTCAAGCTCATTGTTTGAGCAACGGTTCAAATATTTAGAAAAATATATAACTGTTCCTTTCAAGTTTGTATCAGACACTTTTAAAACCCTGTCTGGATGATTTATTAAACCTTTTATCTTCATCAACTTTCCGTATTTCATATCTTTTACAAATTCCAAATCATAACCCATCCATATATTTTTTTTATTTGCATAAAAGCCCCAAAATCTCCACGATTCTTTATTAAAAACAAGAATCAATTTTGGCATAATATACTCTTCTATAGTTTTCTGAGTTAATTCTAATTGATCCACCATAAATAAAAGACTACTGTGCAAAAACTCTGAAATCACTATTTGCTTTCCTCTAATGTAAAATAAATCAATGTATGCTGCATTCTTATCAATCTTCTTAAGCCTGGTAAAATATGCGTTTTTAGCTGTATCAAAAGTATAAGAGTGTGAACTCTCCCCGTTATCTGAAGGATTAATACCTGTAATTAATATGTCAGACTTTTGGGGTCTAGCATATACAAATCTGCGTTTAAAAACAGAATTATTATCCAGATCCTTTTGATGACGTTCCCAAATCTTTTCTAATTCTTCAAAAATACACATATTTTTATTTTAAGAATATATAAAGAAACGTTCTAAATAACTGTAATTATACCGCTACCTGTCCTTTTATTGGCGGATACGGGTCGTAACCTTCAAGTGTAAAATCGGTATATTTAAACGAAAAAATATTTTTTACATAGGGATTGATCTTCATAGTAGGCAATGGGCGTGGTTCGCGAGCAAGTTGCAGTTTTACCTGGTCGTAATGGAAAGTATAAACATGAGCATCACCTAAAGTATGCACAAACTCACCCGGCTTTAAATCGCACACCTGGGCCATCATCATGGTCAGCAAAGCATACGAAGCAATATTAAAAGGCACTCCAAGGAATAGATCGGCACTACGCTGATACAAATGACATGAAAGCTTACCATCTGCTACATAAAACTGGAAAAGGATATGACAGGGAGGCAAAGCCATTTTATCCAGATCGCCAACATTCCATGCGCTTACAATATGCCTGCGCGAATCGGGATTGTGTTTAATGGATTCTACCACTTCAGTTATCTGGTCAATAATACGTCCGTCGTTTGATTGCCATTTACGCCATTGATGCCCGTACACCGGTCCAAGGTTTCCGTTCATATCAGCCCATTCATCCCATATACTTACTCCGTTGTCCTTTAAATAATTGATATTGGTATCTCCGTTCAAAAACCATAAAAGCTCATAAATGATTGATTTCAGATGAACTTTTTTTGTCGTTACGAGTGGAAACCCTTTCGATAAATCGAAACGCATCTGGTAACCAAAAACGCTTCTTGTGCCCACTCCGGTGCGATCGCTTTTTAAAGTCCCATTATCAATTACATGCTGAAGTAAATCTAAGTATGGCTTCATTATATTGATTTTTTGATTTTCAATTTAGTTATTATATTTTAGTGCGATACATTCTGCAATTTTGGGTCGTTAGGATTATGTTTATGCTTAAACAAAATTCCAAAAAATAAGGCTACAACCAAAGAATATAATGCAAAGGTAATCCAGATACCTTTCCAATCCCTTAATCCACCTTCTAACATGAAAAAGTTCTTTATAATAACTCCGCTTGTATAAGCACCTATCATGGTACCAAAGCCATTGGTCATCATCATAAATAATCCTTGTGCACTTGCTCTGATGGAAGGATCACATTGCGTTTCGACAAACAATGCCCCTGAGATATTGAAGAAATCGAAAGCCATACCATATACAATACACGATAAGATAATCATCCATAAACCATCAGCCGGATTTCCATAGCCAAATAACCCAAATCGAATAACCCAGGCAAACATACTCATGAGCATTACATTCTTAATTCCAAACTTCTTTAAAAAGAAAGGAATAGTGAGAATAAAAAGTGTTTCGGACATTTGAGAAATAGACATGATAATAGTGGAATATTTCACAACAAATGAATCAGCATAAATCGGAATATTTTTAAACTCATCCAAATAAACATCACCATACATATTAGTTAATTGAAGTGATGCACCTAATAGCATTGAAAAAATAAAAAACAAAGCCATTTTATAATTTGCAAAAAGTTTAAAAGCATCTAATCCCAAAGCTTTAACAAATGAAGATTTTTCGCTCGAAATTAATTTTGGAGGACACTTGGGAAGAGTAAACGAATAAATTCCTAATGCAAATGATGCAAATGCTGAAATATAAAACTGAACTTCAGTAGCTTTATTTCCTGATAAGTTTGTAATCCACATGGCAGCGATAAACCCTATCGTTCCAAAAACACGAATAGGCGGAAAATCTTTTACCACATCATATCCATTTGTTTTCAAAGCATTATAACCTACTGTGTTAGTGAGCGCAATTGTTGGCATATAAAAACACATTGCCAACAGCATTACCCAGAAAAATGCCTCCGGATTATTTATCATCGGAAAACAAAAAACTGTCGCCCCACTCAAAATATGAAGAATCGCATATAATTTTTCAGCATTTATCCATTTATCAGCTATAATACCCGTCAGTGTTGGCATAAATAGAGATGAGATTCCAAGTGTTAAAAAGACTGCACCAAATTCTGTGCTTCCCCAATGTTTGGTACCAAACCAATAATTTGCAATGGTAATTAACCAGGCTCCCCAGATAAAAAACTGGAGAAAATTCATCACAATCAACCTAAGTTTTAAGTTCATAAAACAATAATATTTTTTAAATGATTAATAGTCTTTTTTTCTTCTGTTCAATTCATCGCGAATAGCCGAAGCTTTTTCA
>CAZDUU010000108.1:0-6585 GCA_964508675.1 uncultured Bacteroidales bacterium
TTTGTTCCGGTAATATAGATGGATGTATACCACCCCAAACAATTTTTGTTTTACTATGAAATAATTTTGATAATCGAATTGCACTATTTATTTGTTCTCCTGTCATTACAGACAAGCCAATACATAATAAATCATTATTACTTTCATTAATAATTGTGTTTATTCTAGTTTCAACATCTTCAATTCTCTCATCTAAAACAATAATTTCAAACAAATCATTACAATAAGATGCAATCTTATACAAACCAATTGGATATTGATTTTGAGATGATAATATTTTAGGAAAACAAAGAATAGCTTTTTTCATTTATTATCGTAAATCATTACAAAATTTCTCGTAAAGTTGGAAGTTTTAATATTTTGCCTATCTCGTTTATAACCTTACCAAAAGCACACCTATACAAATCACATCGGGTGTATAACCATACTTTTTTTTAAGATTATATATGCAAAGCTAAACCATATTTAATAAATTTCAAAAAACTTTGTTAATAAAAATAAAGAAATTTGTTAAATATCGCTCATGTATTAACATTCAATGTATTAACAAATAATAAAGCTCTATCGAAATATCCACGATAGAAAAGATTCGCTTTTGGTTTAAATTCATTTACTTTGCAAAAAAAATCTATGGACTCAAAGCTCGAAGTATTGGCTAACGATTTTGAAGGCGAATTATACGATTCATTGATTTATCGTACGCTATACGCCACCGATGCTTCGGTTTACAGGGAAGTCCCCTATGCTGTTGCTTTTCCCAAAAGCAATAACGATATTCTTCATTTGATCCGTTTTGCCCAGGAAAATCAAATCCCGCTTATTCCGCGTGGTGCAGGAACATCATTAGCCGGACAGGTTGTAGGAAAAGGTTTGGTTGTTGATGTTTCGCGATATATCAATCAGGTTTTGGAAGTAAATGAGCAGGAGCATTGGGTTCGCCTTCAACCCGGCGTTGTGCTGGATGAGCTTAACAAAAAACTTTCCGGACATTCGCTTTTCTTCGGTCCTGAAACATCCACTTCCAACCGTTGTACGATTGGCGGAATGATCGGCAATAACTCCTGCGGTGCACGCTCGCTCATATATGGCAGTACACGCGATCACCTTTTGGAAGTGAGCGGATTTCTTGCTGATGGAAGCTTTGTGACATTCAAAGAGATTAATAAACAGGAATTTGAAGAAAAATGCCAGTTGCAAAACCTTGAAGGTCAACTTTACCGTCAAATAAAATCGTTACTCGAAAATAAAGAAATACGTCAAAAGATTGAAGAATCATACCCCGATCCCCGTCTTCGTCGCAGAAATATGGGTTATGCCATTGATTTGCTGGCCCGGAATGAAGTTTTTGACGATGCAAACCAGGAAAAATTCAATTTTTGTAAACTCATTGCCGGAAGCGAGGGAACACTTGTTTTCATTACTGAAGCAAAGCTAAATCTGGTTTCAAAGCCCGCATCCTGCGTTGGTTTAGTTTGCGCTCACATGAATTCGTTGTCCGAGGCCTACAAAGCAAACCTCTTTGCTTTAAAACACCAGCCTACTTCCGTGGAGCTGATGGATAATACCATTTTGAAATTAGCCTCTGCCAATATTGAACAGCAGAAAAACCGCTTTTTTGTCGAAGGTGATCCGGCCAGTATTCTCATTGTTGAGTTTGTGGCTGAGAATTTCGATTTAATACGCCAAAAAGCTAAAAACCTCATTGACGATCTAAAATCTCATTCCATGGGTTATGCTTACCCTGTTGTAGAAGGAAATGAGACTTCCAAAGTATGGAATTTGCGCAAAGCGGGACTTGGCGTTCTCAGCAATATGGAAGGAACACGAAAACCGGTAGCTGTAATTGAAGATACGGCTGTTCATCCCGAATTTCTTGCCGATTATATGGGTGATATGGAGCAAATGCTTAGCAAAAAAGGATTATCGTGCGTTTATTATGCCCACATCGGAACCGGAGAAATCCATTTACGCCCTGTACTGGACTTAAAGTCAAAAAACGATTTGAAACTTTTCCGCCAGGTGGCAGAAGATACGGCTGCACTCGTGAGAAAATACAGAGGTTCACTGAGCGGAGAACACGGCGACGGAAGGTTGAGAGGCGAATTTATTCCCTTTATGTTTGGCGAAGAGGTTTACCAAATACTCAAGGATATCAAATTCAACTGGGACGGGAAAAATATTTTCAACCCCGGGAAAATAATCAACACACCACCCATGGACAGCTCATTGCGCTTTTACGATGATTATAAATACTCAGAAACAACCACTTATTTCGATTATTCTCACGATGGAAGCTATCTTGCTTCAATAGAAAAGTGTAATGGATCTGCTGATTGCAGAAAATCAGAAGTCATCGGAGGAACGATGTGTCCGAGTTACATGGCTTCGCGAAATGAGAAAAACACAACCCGCGCCCGTGCCAACATGCTTAGGGAGATTTTAAGCACGAATACAAACCCATACGAAAACAAAGAACTGTACGAAGTATTGGATTTATGCCTTTCGTGCAAAGGATGCAAATCAGAATGCCCTTCAAATGTGGATATGGCTAAATTTAAAGCCGAATTTCTGCAACACTATTATGAAATTCATCGTGTCCCATTACGAAGTAAAGCTGTTGCCAATATTACCAAGCTATATAAACTGGGTTCCATAGTAAAACCCATCACTAACTTTTTTCTCACTAATAAAATAACGAATGGCCTGATGAAATCAGCCATGAACATTGCTCCAAAGCGCAATTTTCCTACACTCGCCAGGCAATCGTTTAAACAATGGGGAAAGAAACACACAAAAATCCAATCGCAAAAAGAAGTTTTCATTTTCAACGATGAATTTACCAATTATTTAGACAGTAATTTGGGCATTTATGCTGTTTTGCTGCTCGAAAAGCTGGGATATCCTGTTCATATTCTGCCACCGATGGAAAGCGGGAGAACTTATATTTCCAAAGGTCTGGTAAAAAAAGCCCAAAAGCTGGCTCATAAAAATATTGAGTTTCTGGCTAAAACAATTCCTCCTGAAGGCATTATCATTGGAATTGAACCGTCAGCTATTCTCAGTTTCCGAGATGAATATGTGGAATTTACGGATAAAATGCACCGACCCATTGCTAATCAATTATCTAAACAGGTAATGACAATTGAAGAGTTCATTCTTAAAGAGTTTAAGCTGGGCCGGATTACAAAAGAGCATTTCAGCGCAGAAAACAGGGATATATTAGTTCATGTGCATTGCCAGTTCAAAGCTATTGCCAACAAGCAGACGATTTTGGATGTGCTAAGCATACCTCAGAACTTTAAAGTGACAGAAATTCCAAGCGGTTGCTGCGGGATAGCCGGTAGTTTCGGTTTCGAAAAAGAACATTACGAATTATCCATGCAAATTGGTGAAATGGTGTTGTTTCCGGCAGTAAGGAAAGCAAAACCTGAAACCATTATTGCAGCCAACGGGACCAGTTGTCGCCAGCAAATAAAAGACGGAACAGGTGTTGAGGCACATCACCCTGTCGAAATTCTTTATAAATCTTTACTTTAGGCATCAAATATTTCTGCTTTACCGTTTTCGTATAGCAAAATAATCTTTTTAACCTTTACATTTCCGTTAAAGAGGTTAAGTTCCGTTTTAGGAATAAGATCAGAAGTGTTTGTTTTTTGCTCCACCACACTTTTAGGCTCCGGCGTTTTTTCTGCCACTTCATTTTTGACCTCGTTATTTTCGTTTTTTTCGACCGATGTATCGGTTTTCATATAAATATCGTCAAATAAAGAGGGTTGACGATTGGGTTTGAACATCTCTCCTTTGCCTGTGATAAGCCATTCAGCGTTTAAATAATCGAAACGGGCAAGTATTTTCTGTATTAGCTCAAGGCTGGGATTGTTTCTTCCCGATAAAATATGGGAAATGCTCGATCTCTGAACACCAATTTCATCAGCAAATTTTGATGGGTTTATATTTTCCACTTCCAAGAACTTTTGGATCCTGTTTTTCATATCTAAAATTTTACAAATGTAATCAATTATATGTTCACGTATGTAATATTTAATAGTTTACTTTTGTAACCACTAAATTTTCAAATAAACTGATTCAATAGCTAATTAATTAAAGTATTTAATTTGATAATTTTTATAATTAACTGATTATTAATTATAACTGCTTAATATATTGATTTAATTATACACTTGTAAATAGATGTATTCATAATAATTCATTCATTACTTTAATTGATTCATATATATATCTGATATAATGGTTTTTATAATATAGTATTTAATCTTGTAAAATCATTCTTTTCTGACTATTGATAAATTTGTAAATCATGAATATAATGATTGAATAAACTGTTCATTATTGTACACATGTAAACTATTTTAATTCTATTTTGTGGTTACATTTGTAAATTTCGCATAACCTAAATTTTCTTAATACTCACCTCTCCTATTTTCGAATATTTGTACACGGAAAAAATATTTTCGTTAATTTTGCAAAAATGACTTGATATGGAAAAAATAGGTTCATCTGAATTAATTATTAACCCTGACGGAAGTATATATCACTTACACCTCCGCCCCGAACATATTGCTGACACTATTATTTTAGTTGGTGATCCAGGAAGAGTAGAAAACATTAGCAAGCACTTTTCCAAGATAGAAGTAAAAATCATGAATCGTGAATTTTGCACACATACCGGTATATATAATGGTAAACGAATCACTGCCCTCTCTACAGGCATAGGTACAGACAATATTGATATTGTATTAAATGAGCTGGATGCATTGGTAAACGTTGACTTTGAAACCAGACAGCCCAAAAAAGATCATCAATCGTTAAATTTAATAAGACTTGGTACTTCAGGCGCTTTACAGGGCAATGTTGCTGTTGATTCGTTTCTTGTAAGTGAAAAGGCCGTTGGCTTTGATGGTTTACTCAATTTCTACGCCCAACGCAATGAAGTTGCCGATGTTGATTTTGAGAATGCTTTTAAATCGTACGTAAACTGGAATAAAAATCTTGCATCACCTTATGTTGTATCAGCATGTCCTGAACTTTTGGCAAAGTTAAAAGGCGAAAACATGGGTGGAGTGACTATTTCATCACCAGGTTTCTACGGACCACAGGGCAGAGTTCTCCGTTTACCCATTATTGATGCTGAAATCAATGATAAAATCGAAAAGTTTGAATACAAAGATCAGAAAATCACCAATTACGAAATGGAAAGTTCTGCTTTGTACGGTCTTTCAAAGCTTTTAGGTCATCATGCTCTTACTATGTGTGTAATCATTGCCAACCGTGTAAATAAAACCTTTTCAAAAGACTATAAACCAAGAGTTGAAGCACTTATTAAATATGCACTAGACAAACTCACCCAATAGCATGAGTCCTGAATTAGATGCTAAAATAAAACTCCTTGACGATCCTGACGATTCCATTTACCTGGCCGTCAGGAAAAGCCTTATTGATGAGGGCAAAACAGTATTGCCCTTTCTCGAAGAAGCCTGGGGCAATATTTTAAACCCTGTTGTGCAGGAAAGAATTGAAGAAATCGTTAAGACCATTCAGTTTTCAGATGTACAGACAGAATTAAAAAACTGGAAAAACCAGACGCAAAAAGACGTTGCCCAGGGAGCATTTATTGTTTCCAAGTATCTGTATTATGATCTGAATTGGGAAGATATTGACAAAAAAATCGAAGCTATTCGTAAAGATGTATGGTTAGAGCTGAATCAAAACCTTACAGCACTTGAAAAAATAAGCCTGTTAAATCATATTTTCTATGATATTCATGGTTTTCACGGAAATACAACTAACACAAATAATCCTCAATACTACTTTATAAATAATGTACTCGACAGCAAAAAAGGAAATGCAATCACTTTGGCTATTATTTATATCTCTGTCGCTCAAAGACTGAAATTACCGATTTTTGGAGTAGATCTGCCTAAAAACTTTGTGGCCAGCTATATTGATCAAATATCTGCTTTTGAAGCATTCGGCGATAGCATTGACACGCCTGTTCTTTTTTACATCAATCCTTTCAACAAAGGATATGTCTTTACCCGAAACCAGATTGATCTTTTTCTTCAGCAGGCTAAAATTGAGCCTCAGCCTTCTTTTTATAGTCCCTGCAATAACACAAAAATAATTGAGCGGCTTCTGTCTAATATGCTTTTAACCTATGAACAACTGGGCTACACCGAAAAAGCAAATGAACTCAGTACTTTATTGAAAATTGTAATGTAATATGGAAAAAGCAACACTATATGAACATATTTACAATCAGTGCATTGAGCTGGTAAAACCACAGAATAACTATATTTCAAAGCTTTCAACCATTGCCTCACTTTTACATCATAAAATGGATCATTTTTTCTGGACAGGTTTCTATCTGCTCGATACCAAAGGCGAATTGTGGGTAGGACCATATCAGGGCTCAGTAGCCTGTCAGAAATTATCCCGTCCCAATGGTGTATGCTGGGCAGCAATAATTCAACAAAAACCTATTATTGTTCCACATATAAATGACTTTCCCGGACACATTGCCTGCGACAGCCGCTCCAAATCTGAAGTTGCTATCCCTCTTTACAA
>CAZDUU010000109.1:0-6548 GCA_964508675.1 uncultured Bacteroidales bacterium
TATCTCATTTCTGCCACTTTTTTACCTGTTTTTTCATATACATATGAAAAGCCATGCAATTTACCTTCTTTGTAAAAAAACACTTTCTTAATATTATCTTCATTTTTATAGCACTCTCCTGTGTAAGCTATATTTCTACCATCTTTAATCAGTTCACCATCTTCATGCAATTCTGAACAATCACATTGACGGGTACAAGAAATAAATAATAAAAAGAAATTTGCTAATAAAAATACTATAAGTAGCTTAAAGCGCATTCATAAAAATTTTGTATTTATACGAAATCAGCTGAAAAATAGTTTCAGAATCATCTCCTCTATTTTGCCTTTAATCCACTTTGAGGGCTGTGGGCAATTATTGACTATTATTGTAAATGCAATAATATGTTTATTTTTCGTATTAATATAACCGGCTAGGCTTCGGATATTTGTCATTGTTCCGGTTTTAGCAATCACTTTACCCTTTGCTTTAGAATTCAGGAACATTTTAGAGAGTGTTCCATTTTCTCCCGCAACAGCTAAAGAATTATAAAACTGCTTTTTGTAGCTGCTTTTTTTATACATAAATTCTAAAACAGAAACAAATTGCCGAGTACTCACTGCATTAAATCGTGACAATCCCGAAGCATCATAAAGCAGCATATTTCCTGTTGTCTTTTTCCAGAAGCGATTAATTGCCAGAGTTCCCGATTCGGTTGTAGTTGATTTGTATTGTTTACTTGCACACAATCGGGCAATGCTTTCGGCAAACAGGTTTATACTATATAAATTAGTTAAATAAATTATATCTGAAAGGTTTGGGGAATAATGGGTATAAAACAGTATATTCTTCTCGCTTGTGTCCGGGATATAATTATATTCCATTCTGTAAAAAGGTCTGTTTTGGCAGTCTATCCCATTTTCCTTAAGCTTAATCTGCAAAGCGATAGCTGCTGTTAACGGAGGATTCGGAATACTCCCTCGAACTTCAAAACTATCAGACTTGAGCGGAATACAACCAACTATTATTCTGGTTGAATCAAACATATCTCCGTAAATAATACTTTGATCGTCCGAAATTTTTGCACTTTTAACTTTATTGGTCAATTCAACCGGAATATTTTGCGGAGACATAGCCAGCAAAGTGGCATCTGCAATTGTATCAGCAGTTTTAAAATATAAGCTATATTCATTATTATATATATTGAGAGCAGTTGGTGATGAGCCGAAATAATTTGCAAAATCGCCAACAATCCACGTCGAAGTAGGCAAATTGTAATCATAAAAACTGGCATCACCAATAATACGTCCGTTGATTAATTTAATACCTTTCTTTTTCAACAATAATGCGACTGAGTCATAAGGGCTGTTCTTTTTATAATAGGAATCAAAAAAGCGACTGTACAGGGTTGGATCTCCATAGCCTTTAATAATGATATTTCCATTCAGCACAGAATCTGTAATATTTCCATTTATGTAAAACTCCGTTTTAAACTGAAACCGTGGGCTTAAAATGTGCAAAGCAGCACTGGTAGATATTAATTTCAGGATAGAGGCCGGTGTTAGTTTATAATCACCATTATAGCTTAAAAGCAATTTATCATCCGTCAAATCTTTTGCTGTAAAACCAACAATTGCACCTTCCCAGCTGCTGTCATTTACAATAGGAAGCAGTCGGTTGATATAAGCAGTATCCCCCTCCATATTTTGTCCGTAAAGGCCTAATGTCAGATAAATGGATAATACAGTAACAACAATAATTTTCATCTTTTTTATGCAAACCTAATGAATATTAGCAAAAATGTAAAGTTTTTTCAGAAAATTGTTCAAAATATTTGCAGAATTAATTTTTTACTCGTAAAATTGCAAATCATTTCTTGAAACAGAATCTTTTCTATTTCAAAATCCAAATTTCTTACTGAAAAATCATTAATATGTTTGATGCAGCTGATTTAGTATCTAAAAAACTTGTAGAATTAAGAAAAATTGCAAAAGATCTGGCCATAAAATATGCCGATACTTTAAAAAAAGAAGAACTTATTCAAAAAATCATTGAAAAAGACCTGGAAAATTCAGCTACTGAAAAAGCACCTGAATTTGATAATTCATTATTAAAAGAAGAAGCAAAAGAGATTCCTCAGAATAATGCGATTGCCATTTCAAATAAAGACGACAATAAGCGGAAAAGAAAAAGAATTGTTGTAAATGCACAGCAGACCAATTTATTTAATGAAGATGAAGAAGGCAAAAAAACTTTGCCGCCCATTTTCGATGACGAATTAGTTCCAAAGTCGCTTCAGGAGGGTTTTGATGATGAAACTTCTCCTGTTATAAATGAAATTGAAGAAGAAAAGAATGAAATTTCAGAAATAGCAGAAACCTCAAAAGAAGAAACAGTTATTGAACCTGTTGTAGAAAAAATTGAAAAAGCAGAAGAAGTTGAAAAAACGGATTCTGTTATTGAAAGTAAACCTAATTACACTAATTACCAGAAGAACGGACAACAGGAAAAAAGAGTCATTGACAGAAACAATGATTTTGACGGAATCGTTTCTACCGTAGGTGTTTTGGAAATCATGCCCGAAAATTACGGTTTTCTGCGCTCTCCGGACTACAACTATCTTGCTTCGCCAGATGATGTTTATGTTTCACAATCACAAATTAAACATCTCGGTTTAAAAACAGGTGATACCATAAAAGGAACTGTACGTCCTCCCAGAGAAGGGGAAAAATATTTTCCACTCGCTAAAATTGAAGAAATAAACGGCTTACCACCTGAACTCATTCGCGAAAGAATACCTTTTGACCATTTAACCCCATTGTTCCCAAACGAAAAATTCAATTTGGCGACAGGGCCGAAAGCTACTATTTCCACACGTATTGTTGATATGTTCGCTCCCATTGGTAAAGGTCAGCGTGGTCTTATTGTAGCACAACCCAAAACCGGTAAAACAGTGCTTTTGCAGGAGATTGCCAACGCCATTGCCTTTAATCATCCCGAAGTATATCTGATGATTCTGCTGGTTGACGAACGCCCTGAAGAAGTTACCGATATGGCCCGTAATGTAAATGCAGAAGTGATCAGTTCAACATTCGATGAACCGGCTGACCGTCACGTAAAAATAGCTAATATTGTTCTCGAAAGAGCAAAACGAATGGTAGAATGCGGACACGATGTAGTAATACTACTCGACTCCATTACCCGTTTAGCACGCGCATATAATACAGTAGCTCCTGCTTCTGGAAAAATTCTGACCGGTGGAGTTGACTCCAATGCTTTACATAAACCCAAACGTTTCTTTGGTTCAGCCAGAAACATCGAAAACGGAGGTTCCCTGACAATTATAGCCACAGCATTGACTGAAACCGGCTCTAAAATGGATGATGTAATTTTTGAAGAATTTAAGGGAACTGGAAATATGGAACTTCAGTTAGACCGCAAACTTTCAAATAAACGAATTTTCCCTGCTGTAGATATTTTAGCATCTAGTACACGCCGTGAAGAACTATTACATCCGCATGAAGTACTCAACAGAATATGGATATTGCGTAATTACTTATCAGACATGACACCAGTAGAAGCCATGGAATTCTTTAAAGATCGTTTAGCCAAGACGCAATCCAACGAAGAATTTTTAATCACGATGAGCAGTGATTAAAATTGGTTTTTAAACATTTTTTATATAATACGATTGTTCTATTTTTGAAACTGGCTAAATTTGAATATTAACTAACTCATTAAAAACATATTAAGATGGCAAAAGAAAAAAAATTCATTGCATGTGACGGTAATCACGCTGCTGCACATGTTGCTTACATGTTCAGTGAAATGGCATGTATCTATCCTATCACTCCATCATCCAACATGGCTGAAAATGTTGATGAATGGGCTGCTCAGGGAAGAAAAAATATTTTTGGAGAAACTGTACGCGTTGTTGAAATGCAATCTGAAGCTGGTGCTGCCGGTGCTGTTCATGGAGCTTTACAAGCAGGTACTCTTTGTACAACATACACTGCATCTCAGGGTTTATTACTCATGATTCCTAACATGTATAAAATTTCCGGTGAATTACTACCCGGCGTATTTCATGTTAGTGCTCGTAGTTTAGCTGCTCAGGCTTTATCTATTTTCGGCGACCATAGCGACGTTATGGCAACCCGTAATACAGGATTCGCATTGTTAGCCACTTCTTCCGTTCAGGAAATAATGGATATTGCTCCTGTTGCTCACTTAGCAGCAATCAAGTCAAAAGTTCCCTTCTTACATTTTTTTGATGGATTCAGAACCTCACACGAAATTCAAAAAATTGAATACTTAACTAACGAAGATGTTGAACCATTATTAGACAAAGCAGCTTTAAAAGCATTCCGCGATCAGGCATTAAATCCAAACCATCCTGTAACCCGTGGTACAGCTCAGAATCCTGACATTTATTTTCAGTCGCGCGAAGCTGCTAACCGTTTTTATGATGCAGTTCCTGATTTAGTAGAACATTACATGCAGGAAATGGCAAAAATAACCGGACGTGAATATCACCCATTCGATTATTACGGACATCCACAGGCTGAACACATTGTTGTCGCTATGGGTTCCATTACAGATACTCTTAAAGAAGTTATCGATTATAAACTGAAACGTGACGAAAAGGTAGGTTTAATTTGTGTTCATTTATACCGTCCTTTCTCTAAGAAATATTTCATGAACGTTTTACCAAAAACCGTAAAACGCATTGCTGTACTTGACCGCACTAAAGAACCCGGAGCTATTGGCGAACCATTATATCTGGACATTGTAAAAGTATTTTACGAAGAAGCCAACAAACCTTTAATCGTAGGCGGACGTTACGGTTTATCTTCAAAAGATACTACCCCTGGAATGATGTTTTCTGTATTTGATAATTTGCAACTTAATGAACCGAAAAATCATTTCACCGTTGGTATCAATGATGATGTAACATATTTATCATTACCTATACGTGATATTCAATGTTTATGCGAAGGTGGTGTTTACGAAGCAAAATTTTATGGAATTGGAAGTGATGGTACCGTAGGTGCAAACAAAAACTCCATCAAAATCATTGGAGATAACACCAATAAATATGTTCAGGCATATTTTGCTTATGACAGTAAAAAATCAGGTGGTGTAACCATTTCGCATTTACGCTTCAGCGACAATGTATTACGCTCACCCTATTTAGTTTGTAATCCCGATTTTGTAGCTTGCCATGTTACATCATACCTGGATAAATATGAAATGCTTAAAGGGTTAAAACCTAATGGAACATTTCTTTTAAACAGTATTTGGGATGTTGAAGAAACCAAAAAACATCTTCCCGACTCAATTAAAAAATACTTAGCTGAAAACAACATTAATCTTTACATCATCAATGCATCTCTGATAGCAGAAGAAATAGGACTTCCCGGAAGAACTAACACCATCATGCAATCAGCTTTCTTTAAAGTAGCGAATGTAATTCCTTACGAACAGGCAGTTAAAGAAATGAAGAAAGCCATTGAAAAGACTTATGGAAAAAAAGGAGAAAAAGTTGTACAGTTGAACTATGCTGCTGTTGATGCAGGTTCAAATGTTGTTAAAGTTGATGTTCCCCAGGATTGGAAAAACATTACAGTAAAAGATGAACATAAAGATGAAAACGTTCCTGAGTTTATCCGAAACGTTGTTAATCCTATTAATTCACTAAAAGGCGATGATTTGCCTGTAAGTGCATTCTTAGGAAGAGAAGACGGAACATTTCCTGCCGGTACTACTAAATATGAAAAACGTGGTATTGCCATTAATGTTCCTGAATGGATTTCTGAAAATTGTATTCAGTGTAACCAATGTTCATATGTTTGTCCTCACGCTGCAATCCGTCCGTTCCTTATCAATGCAGAAGAAATGAAAAACGCTCCTGAAGGCACAAAAACAATCAAAGCAAATGGTAAAGAATATACAGATTTACAATTCAGAATGCAAGTAAGTGTTCTTGATTGTACAGGTTGCGGTAATTGCATTGATGTTTGTCCTGCAAAAACTAAAGCTTTAGAATTCAGAACACTTGAAAATCAGCATGTTGAAATTAAACGTTGGGAATATTTTGCAGAGCACGTAAGCTATAAAACATTAGTTAATCCTTCATCAACAATAAAAGCAAGCCAATTTGCGCAGCCACTGTTTGAATTCTCGGGTGCTTGCCAGGGTTGTGGCGAAACTCCTTATATTAAACTTGTCACCCAATTATTCGGCGAAAGAATGATTGTTGCAAATGCTACCGGTTGTAGTTCCATATACGGTGGTTCTGCTCCATCCACTCCTTACTGTGCAAATAAAGATGGCAAAGGGGTTGCATGGGCAAATAGCTTATTTGAAGACAACGCTGAATATGGCTTAGGTCTTGCTTCAGGTGCTAAGAAACTTCGTGAACGTATTAAACGTTTTATGAATCAATTAATGAACGAAAACGTTTCTGCACAAACAAAAGAAGCGATGAAAGCATGGTTGGACAACTTCTGCAAAGGTGAAAACACAAAAGAAATCTCAGCAAAAGTTGCCGACGAATTAAGAAAAGA
>CAZDUU010000110.1:0-6517 GCA_964508675.1 uncultured Bacteroidales bacterium
TAAGCTTCATCACGCTTCAGAACTAATGGATTTTTGCTTTTAATATTTTGCACAGCATTTATTCCTGCCATTAAACCTTGGGCTGCAGCTTCCTCGTAACCGGTGGTGCCATTGATCTGACCTGCAAAAAAGAGATTTTTAATACGTTTGGTTTCCAGGCTGGGATAGAGCTGGGTGGGGTCGAAGTAATCGTATTCAATGGCATAACCAGGGCGGAACAATTTAACGTTTTTCAGTCCCGGAATTTGCTGCAGTGCTTTGTATTGTATTTCCCACGGTAAACTGCTTGAAAAACCGTTGATGTAATACTCATGGGTATTGATACCTTCGGGTTCGATGAATAAATGATGACTTTCCTTATCTTTAAAAGTAATAAGTTTTGTTTCAATGCTTGGACAATAACGTGGGCCAATACTTTGAATCGTTCCGTTGAAAAGCGGGGCAAATTCAAATCCGCTTTCTAGAATTGCATGAGTTTCTTTATTGGTATAGGTAATGTAGCAGCTTCGTTGTGGAAGTGGTGTTTTGATATAAGGCAGGTAACTGAATTTATCCTGAATTTCGTCACCGGGTTGCTCAATGAGTTTGGTAAAGTCGATGGTTCTTCCATCCAGACGGGCAGGGGTTCCGGTTTTCATTCTTCCAACGGTGAACCCTAATTGTTCCAGTTGAGCTGTAAGTCCCTGCGAAGCTGGCTCAGAAATGCGGCCTCCTTTTGCCTGAAAAGATCCGATATGAATAAGTCCGTTCAGAAATGTGCCATTGGTCAGTATAACAGCTTCAGCTTTAAATTCTACACCCATAGCTGTTTTAACGCCTTTTACAACGTTGTTTTCTATGAGCAGTTCTACGGCATCATCCTGCCAGAACGAAAGGTTTTCTGTGTTTTCGAGGTATTTGCGCCATTCGAGCGAAAAAAGAGCTCTGTCGCATTGTGCACGAGGACTCCACATAGCAGGACCTTTACTGCGGTTCAGCATGCGGTATTGAATAGTGGTGAGGTCGGTAATAATGCCCGAAACGCCGCCTAAGGCATCAATTTCGCGCAGAATCTGGCCCTTGGCAATTCCACCCATAGCCGGATTACACGACATCTGAGCAATTTTAGCCATATCGTGCGTAATGAGCAGGGTATTTGCACCCAGATGAGCACAGGCTGCAGCAGCATCAGAACCGGCATGTCCGGCACCCACAACAATAATATCGTAATTTAAAGCTAGCATGCGACAAAGATAATGCTTAAACCTAATATTTTCAATATCAACAGGCAAGGAAAAATGGACTTTTAAATATATTATGATATCAATTACCTATTCAGTTTATTGAAAACTCAATTCTTATTTAAATCATTTTATGAAAATTATGTTATTGCTTCTTTTTATAGTTGTGGTATCAATAGTTTTAGATAATAAAGTCCCTTTATTGTCGTATAATTTAGTTATTTTTAGTGAAAATTCTTTTTTAAAGTTTAATTTTATTTTTTCCCTTAAAATATGCTTGTTTTCAACTAAATCAAAATTTTTGGTCTTTTTATGTTTTACAATAAATTGTTTATTAACGGTTATTTTACTTTTAAAATATAAAAAATTGCTTTGGTATTCTTTATTAATAAAACGTCCAGGCTTGCTTATGCATTTGCAATTTTCAGAGTATGATCTGTTTTTTGAAATCAAATAATTCTTATCATCTACAGTTTTGCTTTGTTGATAAATATTAATATTATGATTAATTGAAAACTGAAAAGTTGATTTATAGTTTACTTCATTATACACTTCTTTTTTGTTAATTTTAAGCTGAATACATGATTGAAAAATCAGAAAAATTAACAATAAAAAATATATTTTCATAAGTAATTGTTTAGGTAAGAGAATAACTTGTTAAAACAAATAATATTGTTCTACTATTGTTCCCCAATTAGTATTACGAAGAAAAACACTAGAAATTAAATCTGTAAATTATTTGCAACGATATAGATTCATTCTGTCAAGAAAAAGCTAGACGAGAGACAGCCATAAGCACAAATTCGATTCTGGGTTGTCATTTTGTCAACAATAGCTTAATTATTCTTAACTTTTGCCTATCAAGAAACATAATCTTCAAATCTTTCAATTTTCAAATTAAAATTTATCTAAACCTGGGAAGGTAATATTTCAAAGCGACATTAACCAAAGCAATCATAACCGGAACTTCAACCAAAGGTCCTATGACAGCAGCAAATGCTTCACCGGAATTCATGCCGAAAATAGCAATGGCAACTGCAATAGCAAGTTCGAAATTATTGCTGGCAGCTGTAAAAGACAAGGTTGTAGATTGTTCGTAGTTAGCACCGGCTTTTTTGCTCATAAAGAATGACAATACAAACATCACGATAAAATATATCAGCAGGGGAATGGCTATAAGCACAACATCAACGGGAATTTTGATAATATATTCACCTTTGAGCGAAAACATAACTAAAATGGTGAAAAGTAGGGCAATTAATGTAAGCGGGCTGATTCTGGGAATAAATTTCTGATGATACCATTCTTTGCTCTTTATTCGGATCAGTGTAAAACGGGTCAGGAAACCAGCAATAAAAGGAATTCCAAGGTAAATGAAAACACTTTTAGCAATCTGGCTTATGGTTACCTGCTCAACCGCCGAATTTGTCGGAATACCAAAATATCCGGGCAGAATAGCAATGAAAACATATGCATAAACCGAATAGAACAAAACCTGGAAAATGGAATTAAATGCAACCAGACCTGCAGCATATTGTGTATCGCCTTTGGCAAGATCATTCCATACTATAACCATGGCTATGCAACGTGCCAGCCCTATCATAACGATACCGTAAAAATATGGCAGGTTTGCGTCGTTTTCGCCGGGAAAAAGTTTGAAAAACAAAACGGCAAGCAAAAACATTAAAACGGGTCCGATAATCCAGTTCTGAATAAGCGAAATTCCAAGAATTTTGAAATTTTTAAAAACATCGCCTAACTCTTCGTATTTAACTTTAGCCAAAGGCGGGTACATCATCAGTATAAGCCCGATAGCAATGGGAATATTGGTTGTGCTTTCGGGTGTGGGCTTTAATGAATCCCAGAATTGGGCAATGGCAGGGAAAAAATATCCGGATAATACACCAACCGCCATGGCTGAAAATATCCACAGAGTTAAATAGCGGTCTAAAAATTTTAAGCGTTTTTTCTTTCCTTCCATAGCTTTTATTTTGAAGATTAACCAATTAAAATTTGAAAATGTTTTTGAATTACTAATTGTTTAATTTGTATCTGATTTAGCAATTACAACCACTGCAACAAGCATGTTTTTCTGCAAATACTGTGATACTGCAAACACCTGTTCTTTGTTTTTTTAGTTCTTCTAATTCGGTTTGAGAAATGTATTTTAATAGAATTTCATCGGGAACAGTGATCGATTTTTCTTTTTGCACGATGATATTTGCAAAGCCTGAATTTTTAATTATTTGGAGGTATTCATTTTTTTGCATTGCACCTGAAACACAACCTGCGTACATGGCAGCTGCCTGTTTCAAGCTTTCAGGCAATACACCATCAAGAACGACATCGGAAATGGAGAAGTGACCGCCTTGCTTTAATACCCTGAAAATTTCGCTGAATGCTTTTTGTTTATCAGGTACAAGATTTAAAACACAATTACTTATTACTACATCTGCTTTGTTAGCTGTAACAGGCATTTTTTCAATATCACCAAAACGAAACTCAACATTGTTGATGCCTAATTTTTCTGCGTTTGCCCTTGCTTTTTGTATCATGGCTTCGGTAAAATCAATACCTATTACCTTGCCTGATTCGCCTACCAATGCTCGGGCTACAAAACAATCATTACCGGCTCCTGAACCCAAATCAATGACGGTATCGCCCTTTTTGATTAATGCGTATTTAGTGGGAATACCACAGCCCAAGCCTAAATCAGCATCAGGGTTGTAACCGTCAAGGTGTTTATAACTTTCGCTGAAAATAATGTAATCCACACTATTGCAACCGACACCGCAACATGAGGTTTCGTTTTGGTGCTTGTTTTGATCTGCAATTTCTCCGTATTTTTCTTTTACAATATTTTTTAATTCTTCATTTTTCATATAGGTAGTGATTTATTAAATTTATAAAATTCGTCTTTTATCTGATTTCTTATTTTTCGGAATACTTCCATAATTTGGCTTTCTGTGCCTTTTGCTTCTGCTGGATCTTCAAAACCAATATGTACTCTGTTTTTTACTTTACCAGTAAACAGCGGGCAGGATTCTTTTGCATCATTACAAACAGTAATTACATAATCAAATTCTTGTGATAAATATTTATTTACATTTTTAGATTTGTTTTTGCTTATATCAAGCCCAATTTCCTGCATTACTTTAATAGCAAAGGGATTCACTTTTTCGGCGGGTTGTGTACCAGCAGAGTGAACCTCTATGTTTTTATTAAATGATTTTAGAAATGCTTCAGCCATTTGACTTCGACAACTGTTGCTTGTGCAAAGAATTAAAATTTTTGATTTACTCATTGACTGAATATATTTAGTTTTGATTTATTACAGAATTGATTTGCCCATTTTCGAGATGAATTTTTATGTTTCCAAATTCAGCAGCTATTGGGCTATGAGTAACTATAACAACAGTAATATTCTTTTGCTTATTGATATCTTTTAAAAAATTAAGTATTTCTACAGATAAACCGGGGTCTAAGTTTCCTGTTGGTTCATCAGCAAAAATAACATCTGGCGAATTGACCAAAGCCCTTGCGATGGCAACCCTTTGTTGCTGCCCAGCTGATAGTTCACGTGGATAATGATTTTTGCGGTTACTTAAGTCAACATTTTCGAGTACTGCTTCGGCAATGGATTTCTGTTTTGATTTTGTAATATTGTTTAATGACAAAGGCAGCATGACGTTTTGAATGGCCGTAAGGTATGGAATTAATGCGAAGCTTTGCATAATAAATCCCAAATGTTTTCTGCGAATATGCGCCAATACACCGTCTGAGACGTGTGTAAGGTCTTTATCTTTAAAACTGAATGAGCCGGATGTAGGCCGGATTAAACCTGCAAGCGTAAGCAGCAGGGTTGTTTTGCCTGAACCAGAAGGGCCTGTAATCGTAACAAAACTACCTTGTTCCACAGAAAGAGAAACATTTTTTAAGGCATCCACAATACCGTCTTTATGGAGATAGGATTTTGATAGATTTTGTGCTTGTATAATATTCATATTTACTCCTCCTGCATATTTGAAAAAGGCTCAATTTTCGCTGCAAAATAGGCAGGAAGCAATGAACCTAAAATTGAAATCCCGATTGAAATTAAAACAGACCATAATACAAAAACAGGTATAGGAGAAACTTGTATCTGAGCAAAGACAGGCCCCAAATAATAGGCTGCAATGGTTCCTATCAGGTAACCCAACAGGCCGCCAATCACTCCTAAAACAGTTGCTTTAAGTAAAAGGATTTTATAAATTTCACTTTTTAAAGTTCCTATCATTCGTAAAATACCTATTTCTTTTTTTCGCTCATTCACATTTGCCCACATGTAATTACCAATAGAAATGCTGCCTACAAAAAGAATGATGATCAGAAAAATGATAGATGTTTTATTCATCATTTTATTGGTTTCTATTTGTGTTGAAACAATCTGATTGATAGTTGTTATTCTTGTGTCGGGCAAAATATTACGCAACTTTCCTAATAATCCGTCTGAAATTGCATTGCAGCAACCCATGATTTCTATTGCACTTATCTGGTTTTGTATGCCCAATAAATCCTGTGCTGCTTTGAGGTTTACAAAAATACGATCATCATCAACAGTTCCGGTTTCAGCTAAAAGTTTTGCTACGGTAAATTCTTTATCCTGAATTTTCAATTTGTCTTTTTCTTTCAGGTTAAGTGATTTTGCCACTTGTGCGCCTAATAAACATTCTTCATAGTTTAAAGTGTCAACGCCTTTGCGTTTCAATTTTTCATCTTCGTAACCATGACTTTTATTTTCACCTTTTGATGGGGCACAGCTTGCCTGCAATTCTTTACCAAAGCCTGTTGTTTGCCATAATGGTTTTGAGGCAATTTCGTTTTTAGGCTGTATTCCTGTGAGTACAAATTTTTTCTCACCTATGTTTATTCTCCGTGTTAATTTTGGGGATAAATTGTCAACCCCTTTAATATCGGATGTGAGAATTTTCTCAACATATTCCATCGGGATTGTTGGGGCATCAATGTCGGAAGTATAGTAATCATCTATGCTTGCAGCTTGCGGAAGCACAAGAATATTTGCCCCCAGGTTGTCTAATTTAACAGCAACGGCTTTTTCGGAATATACATTAATTGTACGGATGCCGACAATAACACCTATTCCAATTACAATTGCCATTAAACTGGATATTAGCTGGGATTTCTTATTCCACAGTTCTATCCATGTTAATTTAAAAAGGTTCATTAGCCTGAGAATTATTTTTTACCACATCCACTGCTACCACTACCACCGGGACAGCAACCACCCATTTTTTTAT
>CAZDUU010000111.1:0-6504 GCA_964508675.1 uncultured Bacteroidales bacterium
TCAGGGTGTCGATTTTAAAGGGGGCTATAAAAGTTATACTTGTACACAACCACCCATCGGGCGAACTAACCCCGTCTAAAAAAGATATTGACCTTACCGACCGCCTTATACAAGCCGGAAAAATAATTGACGTGGCAGTTACCGACCACCTTATTATTACCGAAAAAGCCTACCTTAGTTTTGTAGATACCGGCAGGATGGCAGAACTGGAAGAAAGCACCAAATGGGTTCCCGATTACGAGATGATTAACCGCATAAAAAAAGAAGAAGCAGAACTTAGAAAACAGGCCGTTAAAACAGCAAAAATGGAAGGTGAAAAAACCGGCATTAAAAAAATGGCTAAACTCATGAAGCAAAAAGGTTACGCCGTTAAAGATATTACAGAACTTACAGGACTTACCGAAGCCGATATTAAACGGCTATAAAAAAAGCCCCTTCCGATAACTATCGGAACGGAGCTTCTCTTATTAACAGCATTGCAATAAAATAGATTACTTTAAATTATGTAAAAAAGAGTAAAATAATTATTGCTATAATGATGATAGCTGTAATTATTCCAATGATATAGTTTTCGATTTCGTAAGAACCACCCCAAGTTGCATCGAAGTTTCCTTCTGTTTCGTCCTTTAGACTGGTTTTACAACCTTTTAATAACCAGCGGATAAAACCGCCTAACCATGCTGCTAATGCTGTTGACATAGCTATTATTTATCTAATTCTTTTTGAGTATTTGTAATAACTGTACCTGTTTTTAAACCCATATTAAAATGTTTTAATGCTTGCTGATTAAATTTATTTGCTTTAAAAAGTTGACTTGCCCTTTGTTGCCATGTTGTACCAGTAGGCAACCCATTTGTTGTAGTAATTCTTGGTGTTCGTTTTACAAATTGATTAAATCCTTGCAAGCCTTTCTTTGTTGTATTTACTACTTCACCTGTCTTTGTTAAACCGAATGATAATAAGCCAGGCACAACATCTATGAATGCGTCCGTTTTTTCTTTTGAATTTAAAGGAGTACCGCCTATTGTTTCTCCGGTAAGTAGAGAATACGGTGAGTTTGCCATGCTATAGACGATATTAGAAGCTATTTTTGCAGTTGCTTCGCCTTTTGTTTCTGATGGAGCATCAAGCCACATTTCAAAAGTTGTTAAATTGTCTGTCTCTGTAATTTGTGCCTGATTTGTAGTAGTAGGCATATTGTCTAACATTCCTGATTTAGCCATTTCAAAAATGGTTTTGTTATCAGATACCTTTGTCCAAAGCCTGTCGTCTTTCATTATCATACTACCATGCTCGCTGTCAAACCATTGGTAATTACCAAACAAATCTCTATAGCCATCATCCCAAGCCCCATCCGGGTCAATTTTTCCAACAGGGTTCCACGAACAATAATTGTAAGGCGACAAATCGGGATGAGCTCCAAACAATGGTTCGGATGAAATCCACGTGCTCCCGTCGCTGTCGTAGTAGCGAAAACCAAAATAATCGTAGCCTGTTTCATCATCTCTTTCTTTTGCAGTGAACTTGTACCGGCTGTCAAAGCTGCCTGTCATCTGTGACACAAACAATTCTCCAAAAGGCAGATACTGCAAGTGCTGTATTGGTTTTGTGTTTGCATCAGTTACAAAACCTGTACTACCCAAGTGGTCGGGATGATAAAAATAAATATATATTTCTTTGTCGTTGCCATTATTATCAACGGGTTCTAACTTTTCGCTTAATTTTAATTCTCCTGTGTCATTTACACAATCTGCCATATTGTAAAGCAAATAACTTAACTCCTTTTTTAAACTATCGGGAGTCCCCACAATAAATGCTAAGCTGGTATCGCCTGGCATAACGGCTGCTACACCAAAACCCGAACCCAACTTAGTAGCCACCCTTTCATTCTCCATAAAATAATGTTTGCTGTAATCAATATCTGTTACAACCATATACGGGTTAACATACAATGTTTTATTCAATACGGTCTGTTGCAATAGGGTTTGCCCGTTAATTTGCATAAGATTAGCATTTCCGGCAAATTTCCATGCTCTTTCACCGTCACCGTCATATAAATACATCGAAAGTTGCATTTCATCGGCCTGGTCAAATACGGATGTCAGCCTGTTTTCTTCATCCCAGCACAAACTGCGAAGACCGCCGTCCCATTCCTTATGGGTCATATTACCATTAGCATCCCACGTAAAGTTTATTTCATTGTTCATGGTTGAAATAGTATGTGGACGTGAATTATATTGATAATAACGGTCATAACCTATATTTTTTATATTGCCATTAATTAAAGTAGTTGCTGACAAAGATCTTCGGTATATATTTCCTGAAGCTGTATATTCCATATTAGCCTTGTAACCAATAGAATTTTGATTATAGGGATTAAAACTGCCTTCCGAATAACTTAACCTGTATAGTTCATCATAATTGTAACTATAGCTGAAAGATCCGCCAAAAATATCAATATAATTACTTGTATTGGCAATACCGGTTATATTGCCCACATCATCGTAGCTGTATTCAAAATGCTGTATAACATCGCCTGCTCTGCAATCCAGTGTGGTCATCCTTTGATTGGCAGCGTTATAATCAAATGTTGTTCTTATACCGTTGTTATAATCTATCCGGGTTCTCTTACCAAATTCGTTATACCTGATATCATTGATAAAATAATAATTGTCGCTCCCTTTTACACTGTTCATGGTTACCAGGTTACCCCCGTGGTCATATCCGTAATTAACTGTTTCACCGTCGGGATAGGTTATACTTTTTGTCCTTCCCCAGGTATCATAATCCCACGAAGTAAAAAAGGTATAAGGATAACCGTTAGGTACCACAAAAGTATGAGCATTTTCAATCAACTCGCCCAGCTTGCCATAAGTAAAGGTCTGGGCACCCGATGCATCCTGTTGTTTGGTGAGGCGTCCGGTCTGATTACCGCTGTTTGGCTGGCCATATTCATAGTAAACGTTCATGGCAGGGTTTTCGGGATAAACTATATTTACAAGGCGATTGTCGTCGTAAATATACTGAATTAATTCGTTATTGTTAATTAAATTTTGTGTCTCTTTTGAAAGCACATTTCCTGCCAGGTCGTATGTAAAGCGTGTAATACCTGCATCGGGATGGGTACGCTGTGTCAACCGCCCGAAACGGTCATATACATAGTAGGTATAATTATCTTCGGGGTCGCGCGACATTTTTAACTGGCCAAGCGGGTCGTACACAAATGCAGTAGTAGCACTAAGTTGTGCAAATACAGTTGTTTTGACCCCGGATGCATTGGTGCACTCTGTGGTAGTCAAAGACTTTGGATCGGTTGTGGTCTTAGTAAAACATGTATTTCCAAAGAAATCCTGACCGAAACTATAACTATAGCTATAAACTGTATTGTCGGGCAATAGTTGCTGTGTAGGCCGGTCTAAAATATCATAATATAAAGTGGAATAATAAGAATTATAACCGGAATGGAAAACAGAATCTTCTCCAAATGATTCGGTAACAGGCAAATGGTTTTCAACAACCCTGCCCAGGTTATCAAAATAAATTCTTCCACTGACAATAAACTCATCTGTCCCGTTAACATTAGCTTTTCTCTTTGACTGTATATTGCGTTTCAGCCCGTCGGCAAAATTAACCGTGAGCATCTGGTTGGTGGTGTCAATAGGGTCAAAATGCCATGTGCGAGCCCAGAAATTGGTGTTGCCCGGTTCTTCGTCCCAATACTCACAATCAATGGTGTGGTGAGTCGTATTGATTTCGTAAGGCCCGGTAACGGATTTCAACTTGCCGTCATTGTAATAGCTATACTGTGTCTTATTTCCGGCCATATCCGTTTGTTCCAACGGTAAACCCCATTTTAAATCGTACAGTACAGAGGAATGGTTGCCCCAGTAATCGGTTACCCGTGCAGGATAAGTGTATGCAATGGAATCGTAAACATAAGTGTATTCCAGTCGTTCGTTATTGACATTGGCCGGGTATTCAATATGCGTTATATTGCCAAGCGTATCGTAGGTGATGTCGGTAACCGCTGCTGTTGAATAATCAATATAGCTGTTTATTTGTGTAAGACTACCCATTGCATTATAGCTCCCGGTACGCCTTCTCATCAGGAAATTTGATGAATTATTGTAAACGTCAATCCGGTTAACCATCCCTGTAAGGTTATGGGTTAAATTATATGTATAATACATAGTAGCCTTAATATCGTCGTCCACATAAGCCGTATCGCCGTAATCAATGTACTCTTTTACATTTCCATAAGGCCCGTGACGATACGTTTTCATGGTATGAATAGTATAATTGCCTTGCCCCTCATAGTAATATTTATCTTCCTGCGATATAGCCGGGTAAACCGTGCAAGGACACCTTAATAGTGCCATATTGACAATATTTCCGGTTGCAATTTCTTTGGCATCATAGGTATAATAAGTTTCTACGAATTTATTATCATAATTATCCTTTACCACCTCGTATTTTTTCAAACCTTTAAACAGGTAATTATTATTATGGTATTTATCCTCGTAAGAGCGCATACAAAGACCGAAATCGTTCACCTGCCTGGTAGTAACCTTTTCAAATCCGAAAAAATCACGCTCCATACGGTGATAATATGGGTTTTCATAGGTAAATGTATAATAAAGCGTATCTACCCCATCGCCGGTAAAACCATCAAAGGTTTTTAAGGAACTCATGACCCATTTTGAGCTTGGATTATTGGCCGTTGGATAAACTACGGCATAATCTAAGGTATAAGAACTCTTTAATGGGGTAATTACTTTCTTCAGCATATTTACTTTTCTCGGAATCCCGTATTTCACCTGTATGCTGTTGTTGTTGTCCACATAAACATAATCAGGTGTATTATCACCGTTCATATCCATTATGCGACTTTGAGTTGAACTGAGATTATAGGACACATCTACGTAAGGTGAAAATGTTAGTTTAAATTTAGGCGGAATAGGAACGCCAAAAGTGCAAGCTAAGTTAGTTCCAATGTTACACGATGTTGTAGTTGAAAGAGAATTATTGAAATTAGAGAAAATCAATTTTTGAGCTGTATCAAACGAAGTTCCCCTGTTAATATTAGCATATAAATTATTTCCCATTAAAAAACAAATATCAGGAAGTCCGTCATTATTAACATCCATAAATGAACTAATGTCCAGTGAATTATTCCGGCTTGCACCAAAGCCTAAAGCCCAACTGTAATGTTTTATTTGGGTAAATGCCTCGGATGCTCCAATAGAAGGAGATATAGAAACAGAAGAGGAGGACGAATTTTGTATAAAAGGGACAGACCAGCTCATATCCGGTTCAAACCTGTAACCAAGGTTAATAGCAACAGTTCCATTATCTTTATCAACTTTATCCGGCAAACCGTCACCGTTAATATCCATTAAAATAAAATTCGTTTTAGACTCACCGGTTGTGCTTCCAAGGCTGGCAGAACCATCTATGTTTTTTAACTGTGATTTATTTCCCCCGTTGGCAGTTGTGTTTTTAAAATTAGTAGATTTAATTCCTTCTGATACTCCAAAAGAATTCCCGCTACCTTTACTTGAAGTAATATCATTTATATGAACAGTATCTTCAGCAAGTCCCCCCTGCGAAGTGGAATATTGAATAATATCATTTCCTACAATATCGGGATAACGGTCGCCATTCATATCCATAAAATCAAGCTTACTTCTTGAGTCGGTATGAGAATAAGTCGCACTGACAGCACCGTCGTATGAATAGGTAAACGAATAAGTTCCCTGCTGGCTTACTTTTTTGATGGTATGGCTTATGGAAGTGCCGTTATTACTCGCTACAGGGTCTTCAAGATCAGCACCGGGAACTTCTTCTTCAAAAGTATTATTGCTTGCAACACTACTGTTTTCTGAAGTTAGATAACCATCCTGTGAAATCATACTCAAAGAGCTTATACGGGCACTTTTAATATAATCTTCCCATTTCATATCTTTGTTATTTGCCATCATGGGGGCAAAATTTGTAATATATAAATTATCTGCTCCTGCCGAACTGAACATCCCGCTTACATCATCAAAGGTTGTACTAGTATCAATTGTACTGACAGGTATGCTGTCAATTGCATTGGAATCAGGCAAACAATTTGTATAGGTTAGCATAGCCCTGTCTATATAGAGCGGACTCAGGGAGTCGAAATAAGAAAATTGCCCCCAGTGACGATATAAATTACCAAACTTCTGCATCGAATCGGGGAATGTCGAATAAAATCCGGCTTTTGACATAATATTTGGATTGTTTATTAATTTTACCAATGCAGTATCCACGAATTTTCCCATATCCGGATTTGTAGTGAAGAAATCAAAATAAACAGAATCTGCCTGGCTCAATGTAAAGGAAGAAGAATTTTGTAGTGGAGTACCTTGAACTGTGCTGTTAAGAACGGATATGGATTTGTTATTCAACATATTCCTTTTGGTTTTTATCGTATATACGACATCTCCATTTAGATTATTATTAAGGAAAAGAAGATCA
>CAZDUU010000112.1:0-6472 GCA_964508675.1 uncultured Bacteroidales bacterium
TCTATGACCATGATTGTATCATGTTTATTATATATGTTAATAAGAGCTATTGTGTTTTAAACCCATATGGGTTTAAAACACAAATTATTATAAACACACCAAAGTATTCCTTAACTATTTATTAACATTAACTTAATACTTAACGTTTTCTTAACATTGACGTTTTGAGTAATTCTGACCTTTGTCCCATAAATTAAAATAATTTAATATGGGAGTTAATAGTTTTTTCCAGTTCCTTGTACCTAAGGATAAAAAGTTTTTTCCTTCATTTAAACAGGCTTCATCAAATTTGGTAGATGTTTCTGAAGTATTAATTCAGTTAATGAAGTCTGATAACTGGGACGACAGAATGAAGTATATTGCAAAAATCAAAGAATTAGAAAAAAAGGGTGACGATATCACTCACCAAATGTTTGATATGCTCAATTCTTCATTTATTACTCCTTTTGACAGGGAAGATATTCAGGCTTTGGTTTCATCCATTGATGATGTTGTTGACTATATTAATGGTTCAGCACAGCGCTACTTACTTTACAAACCCAAAGAAAATCCTTCAGAATTTTTAAAATTTGCAGAATTAATTAATGACGGAGCTAAGACGTTGCAGATAGCAATTGAGCACATTGATGAGATTAAACATCCCGATAAAATTAAAACTGCCTGTATTCATGTAAATGAGATTGAAAATCTTGCAGATGATGTTTATCATTTAGGCATTTCGCAATTATTTGAACACGAATCAAATACAATTGAATTAATCAAGAAGAAAGAAATTTTCCAGGTTTTGGAAAAAGCAACCGATAAGTTAGAAGATGCTTCGGATGTGATTAAGTCTATTATGATTAAACAGGCATAATATGAGCACATTAGTTATTATAACCATAGCAATAGCCATTTTTTATAATTTTATAAACGGGATGAACGATGCTGCAAATTCAGTAGCAACCATCGTGGCTACCAGGGTTCTTTCTCCGTTTATGGCTGTTTTATGGGCTGCATTTTTCAATTTTGCTGCTTATTTAATATTTGGTTTAAATGTAGCTAATACGATGGGTAAAGGAATCGTTGATCCTCAAATCATTGACCCGTGGTTTGTATTTGCTGCTTTGGTTGGAGCTTCGCTGTGGTCATACTTGTGTACACACTATGGATTACCAATCAGTGTGTCCCATGCCTTAATCGGTGGTATGATAGGTCCGGCTTGGTTTTATTATGGTGCCGATGCAGTTGTTGCTTCAGGAATAATAAAAGTGGTGATATTTATTTTTGTATCGCCAATTATTGGATTTGTATTAGGTTATTTAATTATGATTTTAACCAAATATCTGCTTCGAAAAGTTAAGCCAGGGAAGGTAGATTCATGGTTCAGGGTTTTACAGTTGGTATCATCTGCATTCTTTAGTCTTGGACATGGGAGCAACGATGCCCAAAAAACGATGGGTATTATTGCAGCACTTTTACTAAGTCAGGGGTTTATATCAGATTTCTATGTTCCAGAATGGGTTGTATTATCGTGTTATTCAGCTATAGCGCTTGGAACTCTTACCGGTGGGTGGAAAGTTATTAAAACTATGGGTGTTAACCTTACAGATCTTAAACCTGTTCATGGTTTTGTGGCTGAAACATCGGGTGCTTTTACATTACTGATGTCTTCTTTCTTCGGAATTCCGGTAAGTACAACTCATACTATTTCCGGTTCTATTATGGGAGTAGGAGTAACACGACGAGTTTCGGCAGTTCGCTGGAAAATTGCCCAGGGAATTATAGGCGCCTGGATTCTGACAATTCCTACCACTATGGTTTTTTCAGGATTATTATTTCTTTTAATAAAAGCTATCACTGCTTAAATATAAGAATTTATCGACAAAATGCTCACGTTGATATAATATCGGCGTGAGCATTTCGTTTTTTTATACTTAATTTCGTAATTTAGCGGAAATTTTATGAAGCATTTATTTTATATAATTTTTATTGTAATCAGTTTTCCTGTTTTGGCACAGAAGAACATCGATTCATGCATTACTTTTCCCATGTTCTCTGCAAGTTATATGCTTCAGTCTCCCGGAGGTGATCTTGCTGAACGTTATGGCATTAATTCCAACATAGGTGGTTCTTTTATGTTAAAAACCAGGAAAAACCTTTTTTTTGAATTTAATGTAAATTGTATTTTTGGTTCTGTACTGAAGGGTGATGCTTCACATTTATTTGACAGCATTAGCACATCGAGCAATGGAGCAATTATAAATGAAAATGGTGAATATGCAAAGTTGAGAACTTTTGAAAGAGGCGTATTTGCAGGTGGCAGAATCGGTAAAATATTTTCATTTGGATACCCGAATAAAAATAGCGGAATTCTGATTTCTGTCGGAGGCGGATACCTGATGCATAAAATTCGTATCGAAAACGACGGGAATAATGCTCCGCAAATACTTAATGACTATAAACTAGGTTATGATAAACTACAATACGGTTTTTCAGCAAGCGAGTTTATTGGTTATATTTATTTCAGCAAATCTCAGGCTTTGAATTTTTATGCAGGCTTTGAGTTTTATCAGGCCTGGACTATTAGCGGACGCAGTTGGGATTTTAACCTGATGAAGAAGGATGACGGTAAATATTTTGATTTATTGAATTCGTTCAAAGTAGGTTGGATATTGCCTATTTACCGTAAAGAACCGCAAAAGTATTATTTTTACTAATTATGGTTTTATTTTACCGCCTCGGTTTATTTTTATATGCTTTTTTAATTCGCATAGCCTCATTGTTTAATCAAAAGGCAAAGTGCTGGATAAACGGTCGCAAAAATATTTGGCAAAAAATAGCTGCCTTTCAGAATCAAAATCAATCAAAAGTTATTTGGTTTCATGTCTCTTCATTGGGCGAATTTGAGCAGGGAAGGCCGCTCATTGAAAAAATAAAAGAGCAATATCCGTCGTGGAAAATAGTACTTACTTTCTTCTCGCCTTCGGGATACGAGATAAGGAAGAACTATGCAGGTGCTGATGCCGTTTTTTACCTGCCTGTGGATAAACCTTCAAATGCTAAGAAATTTTACGAGCTGATAATGCCCGATATGGTTGTCTTTGTTAAATACGATTTTTGGTATTACTACATCCGCGAAGCCTATAAAAGAAATATTCCCATTATCCTCATATCGGCTGTTTTTAAACCTGACCATGTGTTTTTTAAGTGGTATGGTGCATTTTACCGCAAAATCTTAAAGTATTTTAACCATATTTTTGTTCAGGACGAAGGTTCTGAAAAACTACTAAAGCAAATTGGAATCGGGTCTGAAGTTGCCGGGGATACACGTTGCGACAGGGTGATTCAGATTGCTCAAAATCCTTTGCCATTGGACGAGGTCAGGGCTTTTATTCAGAATCGTTTTACCATTGTAGTGGGAAGTATGTGGAACGAAGACATGCAGGTATTAAAAAGTACGATAAACAACTCTTGCGACGATATTTTATGGATAATCGCTTCGCATAATATTGAAGATTCTTATATCAGTTTGCTTGAAAAACAAATTACGAAACTCACTTGGAGATATTCCCAATTACAGGATTCAAAAGACAGGCAATTTCAGGTTTTATTTGTGGACAATATCGGTAAACTTTCTTCACTGTATCAGTTTGCTAAAATTGCATACATTGGAGGTGGCTTTGGTAAAGGAATACATAACACGCTCGAACCGGCTGTGTATGGAATACCGGTAGTTTTTGGCCCTAAATTTCATAAGTTCAACGAAGCCGTGGAAATGGTTAAAGAGGGAGCTGCTTTTACCGTAAATAATGAAAACGAAAGTTCAAAGATCTTTTCAAAACTTACCAGTGATGAAGTTTTTAGAAATACATCCTCAAAATCGGCATACCACTATATACGAAGAAAATCAGGTGCTACCGATTTAATAATGAGATATATCGAAGATATTCTATAATGAAAAAGGCTGCCCAACGGAGCAGCCTTTTTATTTTTATCGTTTCGAATTTTATTCTTCGTCTTTGGATTGAGCTTCGTATTCTTTAAGAAGTTTATCCTGAATTTCACCGGGTACCTGTGCATATTCGGCATACTTCATAAAATACATAGCGCGGCCGCTGGTGATTGAGTTCAAAGTAGTTGAGTATTTGTTCATTTCTGCCAGTGGAACGCGGGCTTTAATTACTTCAAAGCCTTTTTCGCTGCTCATACCCATAACGATAGCGCGACGGGTCTGAAGATCTGACATTACATCACCCATTTTTTCGCTGGGAACCCAAACTTCAACATCATAAATTGGTTCCATGATTTTTGGACCTGCATTTTTAAATGCTTCTTTGAAAGCATTACGACCTGCAAGACGGAATGAAATTTCATTGGAATCAACCGGGTGCATTTTGCCATCATATATTGCAACGCGGATATCACGTGCGTATGAACCGGTTAGTGGGCCTTCTTCCATTTTTTCCATAATACCTTTTAAGATAGCTGGCATAAAACGTGCATCAATCGAACCACCAACGATACAGTTATAATAAATAAGCTTACCGCCCCAAGGCATTTCAAATTCTTCTTTACCACGAACACTGATGTTGATTTCCTTTGTACCGAATTTGTATTTTACCGGATCTGGTAAACCATCAACATAAGGTTCAATTACTAAGTGAACTTCACCAAACTGTCCGGCACCACCGGTTTGTTTTTTATGACGGTAGTCAGCCTGAGCTGATTTGGTAATGGTTTCACGGTAAGGAATTTTAGGAGCCACATATTCAGTAGCAATTTTGAAAATGTTATCCAAATGCCACTTTAAAATATTCAGGTGATATTCGCCTTGACCCGAAACAATGATTTGTTTCAATTCTTTTGAGTATTCGATTAAAATACTGGGGTCTTCGTTGTGCATACGGTTGAGTGCTTCACCCAGTTTTTCTTCGTCACTTTCGTTAACGGCTTTGATAGCTGTGCGATAACGTGGTTCCGGGAATGGAACAGGTTCCATAATGCAATCAACTGACGAAGTGGTAAGGGTTTGATTAAATTTGGTGTTTTTGAGTTTTACGGTTGCACCTAAGTCACCGGCAGTAATTTTTTCAATTTTAACACGGTTTTTACCATTTACAAGTAGAAGTTGTGCAAGACGTTCTTTGGTCAGGGTATTGTTGTTGGTTAAGTCGATGCTTTCAGTTAATTCACCTGACATAACTTTGAAATAGTTGATTTCACCAATATGCTGTTCGGTAGAGGTCTTGAAAACTAATGCAATAGCGGGACCTGAAGCATCAATTTTAATTTCTTTTCCATCAGTGGTTTTAGGAGCCGGAACCTCGGTAGGATTTGGCATATTAATACCAATGAATTCCATTAAACGGTCAACACCGATATTTTTCTTTGCTGAGGTACAGAGAATAGGGAAAAGTGATCTGTTAAGAATACCAAGTTTCATACCGCGAGCAATTTCTTCTTCTTCTAAAGTGCCCTGTTCAAAGAATTTTTCCATCAGGCTTTCGTCGTTTTCAGCAGCAGCTTCGATGAGAGCATTACGTAATTCTTCGGCGTGGTCTTTTAAGTTTGCAGGAATATCAGCAATAACAGCTTTGCCGCTTTCGTCTTTGTATGTGAGCATTTTCATTTTCACAACGTCAACGATAGAGTTAAAGCCTGAACCTGATTCAACCGGGAATTGGATTAAAATGGCTTTAGGACCGAAAAATGCTTTTACATTGTCAAAAATATGTTCATTATTAGCTTTTTCGTGGTCTAATTGATTGAGAACAATAGCGAAGGGTTTGTGGAATTTGTCGATGTAACGCATCTGAATCTGGGTACCAACTTCGATACCGTTTTGTGCGTTTACAAGCATAACAACAGCATCACCAACATGAAGTGAAGAGTAAATAGCGTTATTAAAATCGTCAAATCCTGGATTATCTAATAAATTTATTTTGCGGTCATTGAACTCTGTCTGCATCAAAGATGAAAATATTGAACACCCGTTATTTTGTTCAATTTCATTGAAGTCTGAAACAGTGTTTTTAGCTGAAATTTCACCTTTGCGGCTGATAGCTCCGCTGATAAACAGCATGGATTCTGCTAAGGAAGTTTTTCCCGAAGATGAATTTCCTAATAAAACGATGTTTCTAATCTGGTCGGTTTTGTAAACTTTCATGTTCGTTAATTATTTAATTATTTGTCAATTACTCACGTTTTTTAAATGGGCACAAACTTACACAGTTTTTTCCATATTTACAATAAGTAAAAGAAAATTATTTAGCCCTTTCGGGAAACATTTTTTAAGTCTCGTTTAATAAATTCAAAAAAAGTTTTAAACTTTGCTGAATTCAAGCCATGAAAAAAAATAGGATTGTTTGAAAAAAAAATGCTGATTGTGTTGTAATTAAAAAAATAATGTTGTACCTTTGCAAACCAATTTTGAAAATAAAAAATATCTAAACATTAGAGTATGCCAACAATACAGCAGTTAGTGCGTAAA
>CAZDUU010000113.1:0-6452 GCA_964508675.1 uncultured Bacteroidales bacterium
TAATTTCCGGCGTTATTCCCATATTAAAGAAGATAAACGAATAAATATCAGCAGCTTCTTCAATAACTTTGGTTGTGGGCTTGCCACCTCCGTGACCGGCTTGTGTTTCAATCCGGATTATAACAGGATTCGGGCCTTTGTATTTTTCCTGTAGTGTTGCAATGTATTTGAACGAATGGGCAGGAACAACCCTGTCGTCATGATCTGCTGTTGTAACTAGTACTGCAGGATAATTTGTGTTTTCTTTGATATTGTGCAAAGGAGAATACTTATAAATAGCTTCAAATTCTTCTTTATTATCACTACTTCCGTAATCTGTTGTCCAGCTCCAGCCAATAGTGAATTTGTGGAAACGAAGCATGTCCATTACACCAACTGCAGGTAATGCAACTTTGAAGAGCTCGGGACGTTGGTTAGTTACAGCACCGATGAGTAGTCCGCCGTTTGATCCGCCCTGAATAGCAAGGTAATCAGGTGACGTATATTTTTGAGCAATTAGATATTCTGCTGCTGCAATAAAATCATCAAAAACATTTTGTTTTTTCAGTTTGGTTCCGTCTAAATGCCATTTGTCTCCATATTCACCTCCTCCGCGAAGATTTGCAATTGCAAGAACGCCTCCTTGTTCGAGCCATACAATGCGTGAAGTGCTGAATGACGGAGTTAGACTGATATTGAATCCGCCGTATGCATAAAGTAAAGTAGGATTTTTACCATTCAGTTCTATGCCTTTTTTGTGTACAATGAACATGGGGATTTTGGTTTTGTCTTTGCTTTCGTAAAAGACTTGTTTTACTTCATAGTCACTTTCTTTAAAGTCAATATTGGGCTTGAACCAAAGTTCTGTACTATTAGTGGTGACATTGTATTTAAAGATGGAAGAAGGGTAGTTGAACGATGTGAAATCGTAAAATGCGGTTTCATCATTTACATCTGCGTTGAAGGAGTTTACTGTTCCAATGCATGGAAGAGCAATGTCGTGAAGGTGTTTTCCGTTCAAATCAAATACTTTGAGCAACGAGTGTGCGTCATGCATATAGTTGACAACGATATGATCTTTCATGATAGTAACATCACTTATAACGTCTTTTGCTTCAGGAATAACAGATTCAGTGCTTTTAAGATTATCGGCAGATACCCGGATAATTTTGTAATTATTGGCTCCGTCATTGGTTTTTAGGTATAGATAATTACCTATATGCTCTATTACGCTGTACTGAAAGTCGAATGCGGAAATTACTGTTTGAATAACAGGTTTTGTGCTGTTTAGATTCATGATATGCAAAGCATTTCCCAGTGCGCCTGCTTTTTCCTCGTAGATGCAGAGTATCTGATCATCGCCGGTGTTATTTGCATAAAAATTCTGGAAAGGTTCAGATGGTTTTTCCATTACAACCACATCCTGCGACTGGGAATTTCCAAGTTTGTGATAGAATAATTTATGGAATTTATTGCTTTGCGAAAGTTCTTTACCCTTTTTGGGTTTATCGTAGCCGCTGTAATAAATGCCATTGTTAAACCAGGCAAGACCTGAGAATTTGACCCAATTTAATGTATCAGCCAGCGCTTTTCCGCTTTCAATTTCTTTGAAATAGATTTCATTCCAGTCACTCCCAGCCTTTGCAATAGCGTAAGCCAGTAATTTTCCGTCGGGAGAAATTGCCAATGAACTTAAAGCGATGGTTCCGTCAGCAGAAAGTGTATTTGGGTCGAGTAATATACGTCCCGGTTTTGAAATATCATCTGTTACATATAAAACGCTCTGATTCTGTAAACCGTCGTTTTGGTAATAGAAGAACATATTTCCTTTTTTGAAAGGAGATGTTCTTTTTTCATAATTGAAAAGTTTTGTGATCCGTTCTTTTATTTGATTTCGGAAAGAAATTTTATCAAGATAATCAAATGTGACTTTGTTTTCTGCTTCTACCCATACTTTTACATTAGCAGCGGTGTCGTTTTCAAGCCAGCGATAAGGATCCGGTACTTTTACACCGAAATAAGTGTCTGTGGTATCCGCTTTTTTTGTTTGCGGATAGTTCAATGATACATGATTGCTACATGATGCCATAATTCCTGCCATGATGATTAAACCAAAATACTTCATATTAGAATTTTTATTAATGCCCAAACTTACACACTTTTTTGTTTTTCTGCAAGCAAAATATGAGTAATAGTATTGCTTTTGGAAAATATCATTATTAACTTTGCATAAATGAAGTTGTTTTTTGACTTCAAAAAAAATCATGGAAAGTTAATCTAAACGAAATTTAGTTTTACTATCTTAACAAGCATAAAATCAAATAGAATCGTTATGTTAAACTTGTGTTTATTGTCTAAAAGACAATTACTTGGACTTGCCATCCTTTTTTCTCTGATGGACTTTCATAATGCAAATTCACAAACTGAGCTTAATACCGGAGATATTGCCATTGTCGGATTAAATGCTAACAATAACTCGTGTAGCGGTGTTTCTACCGAAGATATTGTAAGTGTTGTCTTTTTTAAAGATATCGCTACAGGTACTACTATTGACATAACTGATAACGGATGGGAAAGGACTACTGCCGGATTGTGGGGAAATTCCGAAGGTACTATAAGAGCAGTAAGGACAGGAGGTACTATTCCGGCAGGAACAGTTGTCACTTTTAAATTTTCTTCAAGTTATACGGCAGTTGTTCCTGATGCACTATGGTCGTTTTCTTCTATCAACGGATTTACAACCTTGAATATGAACAGTGGAGGCGATCAGCTTTATTTTATGCAGGGAGGTGCATGGACTAATCCGGGCAGTGGTTCTAATAATTCGAGCTATACAGGGTCTGTATTGTTCGGTTTTAATACAAGAACAACCTGGGCCGCTGACGGGACAACACAACAATCGAATTTATATCCTGATTTAAGTTGCTTTAGTATGGCCCCGACCGGAGGAGCTACAGATTTTATTAAATATACAGGTGATACCTCGGCTACAGACCAAAAAAGCTGGGTAGTAAGAATTAATACGCCGACCAACTGGACCAGCTATTCAAGTTGTGCAGCATACAATTCAACAGGGTATGATTATTTGTCAGGAATTAAATTCAGAATAAATTCTTTTTTTAATGTAGATGCAGGACATGATAGTACAGTATGCGCTTCTTCTACCCCATTTGCATTAGGTGGAACGCCGGCAGGCGGAACATGGTCGGGGACAGGGGTCTCGGGTGGTAATTTTGATCCCTCAATATCAGGTCCTGGAACATTTATGGTTACTTATACTTATAATGATGCCGGCTGTTTATATAATGACGCTAAAAATATTACGATTACAGCATTAGCAACGACAGCCAATGCAGGTTCAGATCAGAATGTATGCGGCACCTTGGCAACGTTGGCTGGAAATACTCCGACTTATGGTACCGGAACCTGGACTTTAATCAGTGGCTCAGGAGCTATCACAACCCCAAGTTCTCCAACATCAGGGTTAACAGGATTAGGAGTTGGAGCTAATGTTTTTCAATGGACCATTACTAACTCCTGTACCAATTCTTTTGATTTGGTAACAATAACAGGAATAGCTTCGCCAACCACTGCAAGTGCAGGTACAGATCAAAATGTATGTGGCACTTTGGCAACTTTAGCTGGCAATACAGCAACAATAGGTGCCGGAACGTGGACTTTAATTAGTGGTTCGGGTACTGTTACTTCTGCTAATTCTCCAAATTCAGGAATTACAGGTTTGGGCGTGGGAAATAATGTTTTTCAATGGACTATCGCAAACTCACCTTGTCCTTCATCATCGGATCAGGTTACAATAACAGGAACCGCTTCACCGACAACTGCAAATGCAGGTGCAGATCAGGCCGTGTGCGGAACTTCAGCTACATTAGCAGGAAATACAGCAGCGATAGGAACCGGAACCTGGACTTTAGTGAGTGGCTCAGGTACAATAACCAATGCTTCTTCGCCAACTTCCGGTTTAACCGGTTTGGGTTATGGAGCTAATGTTTTTCAATGGACTATTGCAAATTCACCCTGTCCTGCTTCATCAGATCAGGTAACTATAACAGGGACGGCATCTCCATCTGCTGCCAATGCCGGAACAGATCAGGTTCTTTGCGGGAGTACCACCAATCTTGCAGGAAATATTCCGACCAATGGTACAGGAACCTGGACATTGGTGAGCGGTACAGGCACAATAACAGATCCCGCTTCTGCAAATTCAGGAGTTACAGGTTTAAGCATAGGAACAAATACCTTTCAATGGACAGTTTCAAATAGTCCCTGTCTCTCATCATCCGATCAGGTTTCCATTACAATTACTTCGACACCAACAATTGCTGCTGCAGGTTCAGACACATCTGTGTGTGGAAATTTTGTAACATTAAGTGGCAATACCCCAACAGAGGGAACCGGAACCTGGACATTGGTAAGTGGCTCGGGAACGATTGACGATGAATTTTATGCTACAACAACAGTATCGGGTTTAGGTGTGGGTGCAAATGTTTTTCAATGGACAATTGCAAGCCCGCCTTGTACTTCTTCTTCTGACCAGGTTACTATATATGGAGTGGCATCTCCGACAATATCCAATGCAGGCTCAGATAATTCTGTATGTGGAACAAACGCTTCATTATCAGGAAATATTCCATCTGTTGGAACCGGAATATGGACTGTTATTAGTGGTTCGGGAATGTTTTCAGATTCTAGCTCTGCAAACTCAAATGTTACAGGGTTGAATATTGGACCAAATGTTTTTGAATGGACTATTTCAAATGCTCCCTGTGCATCTTCTTCATCACAGGTTACAATAACAGGAGTTGCTACGCCTACAACTGCTATAGCTGGGGCAGATACCTCCGTTTGTGGAACCAATATTTTGTTAAGTGGAAATGTTCCGGTTGATGGTACAGGAATGTGGACAGTTATAAGTGGCACAGGAACATTTTCGGATGCATCATCTGCAACGCCTGATGTGTCAGGTTTAACAATTGGACCCAATATATTTGAATGGACTATTTCGAATGCTCCATGTCCGGCCTCTTCTTCACAGATTGCCGTTACCGGAGTTGAATCTCCGACAGCAGCAAATGCGGGAACTGATCAACTTTTGTGTAATAATGCTTCAATTTTAAACGGTAATACACCAACAACCGGAAACGGAACATGGACGCTCGTAAATGGAACAGGAACTATAACAGACTCTGCTTCCCCTTCATCGGGAGTGACAGGTTTAGGAACGGGAATAAACGTTTTTGTATGGACAATTTCAAATGCACCATGTTCTTCAACGTCAGATACTGTTAATATTACTTCTGCTGTGGCTGTAGGTCAAATTACCAATCAAATCAATGTGCTTTGTAATAGTGATTCTACAGGTTCCGCGTCTGTTTCAATGACCGGAGGCACAAGTCCGTATAGTTATGTGTGGATGCATGATGCCTCGGACACAACAAATACAGCTTCTGGTTTGCCGGCTGGAAATTATAGTGCTGTGATCTCGGATTTTTATGGTGCATGTATCGATACTGTTCAGATTACAATAACGCAGCCAAGTGCTATATCAACTTCAATTATTTCACAGGATATTTCTTGTTTTGGGTTGAATGATGGTATTTTAAGCGTAAATGTTTCGGGCGGTGTTAGTCCATATTCCTATTTTTTAGGTTCATTGCCGGTACAGAGTTCAGGAACTTTTAATGGGCTCTCACAGGGTGTTTATGCTGTAACGGTTGTGGATAATAATAACTGTACTAAAGTTTTAAATGGTACCATTGCCGAACCGGCACAATTAGTTGTTGCTGATTCTGTTATAAACCCAATTTGCTTTGATGAAAACAGCGGTTCGGTTTATCTGGAAGTTACAGGAGGAACAGAACCTTATACTTATTTATGGACAGGCAATATTTCATCGCAAAATTTACAATTAGCCCATGCCGGTACATATATTGTAACAGTTACCGATGCTCATAATTGTACTACAACTTCAATATCAACTTTATATAATCCGGTTGCCATAATAATTACAGACACCGTTTTGGTTTCTGAAACCAATACAGGGAATATTGATATAACAGTTTCAGGCGGAACTTCTCCTTATTCATATTTGTGGTCAAATAACGCAGTAACACAGGATGTTTCAAACCTTGGAAATGGCATTTATACAGTAACGGTGACAGATGCAAATCTATGTACAACAGTTGATACGGTTAATGTTGATATTCCGGAGTTGCCATTGGTTATTCCTTCGTTATTTACACCAAACGGTGATGGTAAAAATGATACTTGGGAGATAAAGGGCATTCAGCAATATTCTACTGCTCATATTATGATTTACAATCGTTGGGGCGATTTGGTTTTTGAATATAACGGTTCGGCTGCCGATTATCAGGACAGAAGTAAACAGTGGGATGGGACATACAATGGTAAAGATTTGCCAATGGGATCCTTTGTTTATATTTTGATTTTAGATG
>CAZDUU010000114.1:0-6374 GCA_964508675.1 uncultured Bacteroidales bacterium
CCGGGAAAATAATCTGTTCGGTTACACCTAAAGTATAATTTCCGCGACCATCAAATTTGTAATTAACTCCTTTAAAGTCTCTGATACGGGGAAGTGAAATGCAAATTAATCTTTCGAGAAATTCGTACATTCTTTCACGACGTAAAGTTACTTTAACACCAATAGGCATACCTTTTCTTAACTTAAAGTTAGAAATGTCTATCTTAGACATGGTAATGATTGGTTTTTGACCTGCTATAGCTGAGATTTCGCTAACTGCCATATCAATTAGCTTTTTATCAGCAACAGCATCACCGAGACCCTGATTAATAATTATTTTTTCTAAAACGGGAACCTGCATAACAGTTTTATAACTGAATTCTTTCATTAACGCAGGAACTATTTCCTCGGTATATTTCTTTTTAAGTGTTGGTGTATATTCCATTACTTAATCTCCTCTCCAGATTTTTTAGCAAAACGAACCAATTTATTGTCATTGTTTAAACGACGTCCGATACGGGTAGCTTTTCCACTTGAAGGATCTTTAAGCATCAAGTTTGAAACATTAATTGGAGCTTCTTTTTTAAGAATTCCACCCTGAGGACTTTTTGCGTTGGGTTTGGTATGTTTTGATACCATATTTACACCCTCAACAATGGCTGTTTCTTTTTCATAATTTACAGAAAGCACTCTTCCTTCCTGTCCTTTTGAGTCGCCGGCGATTACAATAACGATGTCGCCTTTTTTAATGTGCATCTTTCTTGCCATAGTGAAACTGATTAAAGCACTTCCGGTGCCAGTGAGACAATCTTCATGTATTGTTTTTCGCGAAGTTCGCGTGCAACGGGTCCGAAAATACGGGTTCCACGGATTTCATCAGCCTGATTTAACAATACTACTGCGTTATCGTCAAAACGGATGTATGAACCATCACGACGACGTACTTCTTTTTTTGTTCTAACCACAACAGCTTTACTTACTGTTCCTTTCTTAACTTCCGAAGAAGGAATAGCAGACTTTACCGTAACGACTATTTTGTCGCCTATGGAAGCATATTTTTTTCCTGAGCCTCCAAGTACTCTGATGCAAAGTACTTCTTTTGCTCCGCTGTTATCGGCTACTACTAATCTTGATTCTTGCTGTATCATAATTACTTAGCTCTTTCAATGATTTCAACTAAACGCCAGCATTTATTTTTACTTAATGGTCTGGTTTCCATTATTTTCACAACATCACCTATGTTTGATTCATTTTTTTCATCGTGTGCCATGTAGCGTGATGTTTTATTTACGAATTTTCCGTATTTAGGGTGTTTTGCTTTGCGATGTTCAGCAACTACAATAGATTTATCCATCTTATTGCTAACTACAACACCAACACGAACTTTTCTTGAATTTCTATTTTCTTCCATGAGTCAGAAATCTATTTTTTATTTTCAATTAATTGACGTAAACGCAATTCAGTAACCAAACGTGCAATATTTTTGCGTGTCTGGCGTATTTTCATCGGGTTGTCCAAAGGATTAATATGATGATTTAATTTCATCTTTGTGAGTAACAATTTCTCATCTTGTACTTTTTCGATGAGTTCCTTTGTGGTCAGGTCTTTTATCTCTACTTTTTTCATAACTATAAAGTTTCTGAGTAGTTAGGATGAATAATTAATTTGGTAGTCACGGGTAATTTTTGAGCACCTAAGCGTAATGCTTCTTTTGCTACTTCAAAAGGAACACCGTCAATTTCAAAAAGGATACGACCAGGAGTGATAGGAGCAACAAAACCTTCCGGAGCACCTTTACCTTTACCCATACGTACTTCAGCGGGCTTTTTTGTAATAGGCTTATCGGGGAAAATGCGGATCCATAATTGACCTTCACGTTTCATGTGACGGGTAATAGCCTGACGTGCAGCTTCTATCTGGCGACTTGTAATCCAAGCTTGTTCTAAGGTTTTAATTCCAAATTGTCCGAAAGCAAGGGTTGTACCGCGTTGAGCGACACCTTTCATTCTTCCTTTTTGTTGCCTTCTGTATTTTGTCTTGCTAGGCTGTAACATGGTTTATTTTTTTTAATTATTTTTTACGTCTTTGTTGAAAACCTTTTGGTTTTGGTTTGTTTTGCTTAGCTTCGTTTACCGGTGTAAATTCTCTTTTACCATAAACTTCGCCTTTGCAAATCCATACTTTAATACCCATTAAGCCGGTTTTTGTTAATGCTTCTGATAATGCATAGTCAATATCAGCACGGAAAGTATGTAGAGGAATACGTCCTTCTTTATAAGTTTCGCGACGTGCCATTTCAGCTCCGTTAATGCGGCCTGATAAAGTAACTTTAATTCCTTCTGCACCCATTCTGATAGCGGAAGCAATACCCATTTTTATAGCACGACGGTAAGCAATTTTACCTTCAATCTGGCGTGCAATGTTGCTGCCTACTAAAAATGAATCAAGTTCGGGGCGCTTAATTTCGAAAATGTTAAGCTGAACTTCTTTACCGGTAATTTTCTTGATTTCTTCTTTTAATTTGTCAACTTCCTGACCACCTTTACCAATAATAGTTCCGGGACGAGCAGTATGAATCGTTACGTTTAAAAGTTTTAATGTACGTTCAATAACGATTTTTGATACGCTTGCTTTTGATAAACGAGTGCGTAAATATTTTCTGATTTTATAGTCTTCAACTATTTTATCGGCATATTTACGACCGCCATACCAATTGGAATCCCAACCAAGGATAATTCCTAAACGATTACTAATTGGATTAACTTTTTGTCCCATTAAGCTTCCTGATTTTGTGTTTGACTATTATTACTTCCTAAAATAAGAGTTACATGATTTGATCTTTTTCTGATTCTGTATCCTCTTCCCTGTGGTGCAGGTCTAAGTCTTTTCAACATTGTAGATGAGTCAACAAAGATTTCTTTTATAAATAAATTAGCATCTTCGATACGTACACCTTCATTTTTAATTTGCCAGTTAGCTATAGCAGATAATAAGAGTTTTTCCATTGTTTCTGCTTGTGCTTTTTCAGTGTATTTTAGTATATCTAAAGCTTTCTTTACATCTACTCCTCTGATTAAATCGGCAATAAGTCTCATTTTACGGGGAGAAGTAGGGCAATTGCTCAAGCGAGCCATTACCATTTTTTTCTTTTCTTCTTTTCGGGCGTCGGCCGATATTTTTTTCCTGGAACCCATAGTGTTTCTATTTTCGATTATTATTTCTTTTTACTTCCTGCATGACCTCTGAAAATACGAGTAGGTGCAAATTCGCCTAATTTATGTCCAACCATGTTTTCAGTAACATAAACGGGAATAAATTTATTTCCGTTATGTACATTAATTGTTAGTCCTACAAAGTCAGGAGAAATTACAGAAGCACGTGACCATGTTTTAATAGGCTGGCGTTTTCCGCTATCTTGCATTTTTAATACTTTGTTTTCGAGCTTATAGTGAATATAAGGACCCTTTTTTAATGATCTACTCATACGTTAACTACTTTTTACGATGTTCAACAATGAATTTATTTGTAGGATTCTTTTTTCTGCGAGTCTTGAGACCTTTAGCATAAAGTCCTTTTCTACTTCTTGGGTGTCCACCTGAAGCTTTACCTTCACCACCACCCATTGGATGGTCAACCGGGTTCATAGCAACACCTCTGTTACGTGGGCGACGGCCTAGCCAACGACTTCTTCCTGCCTTACCACTCATTTCAAGGAAATGGTCGGGATTTGAAACCATACCAACGGTAGCTTTACAGGTAACCAATACTTTACGCGTTTCGCCTGAGGGCATTTTTAAGATTGCAAATCTGCCTTCTCTTGATAAGAGAGTTGCATAAGAACCAGCGCTACGTGCAAAAGCACCACCTTTACCGGGTTGTGTTTCTATATTGTGAACGTTGGTTCCCAGAGGAATATCAGACAACAGTAATGTATTTCCGATTTCAGGAGCAGTACCTTTACCGGATATTAATGTTTGACCTACGTTTATTTCTTGTGGAGCTAAAATATAGCGTTTTTCACCATCTTTATACACCAATAAAGCTATACGTGCACTTCTGTTAGGATCGTATTCAATAGCTTTAACAACTGCAGGGATATTATCTTTATCGCGACGGAAATCAATGATACGATAATGACGTTTATGGCCACCACCAATGTAACGCATTGTCATTTTTCCTGTATTGTTGCGACCACCTGACTTACTATATGGTGCTAATAAAGATTTTTCGGGGGTTGATTTTGTAATCTCCTCGAACGAGCTTATAGCTTTAAATCTTTGTCCTGGTGTTACCGGTTTTAATTTTCTTACTGCCATGAGTCTTAAATATTGCTATAAAAATCAATTTTTTGTCCTTCTGCTAAAGTCACGATAGCTTTTTTATATGCGCTTTTACGACCTTTCATTATACCAGCTTTAGTAAAACGTTGGGTACGTTTGCCACGTTGTAATATAGTATTAACGTCAGCAACTTTCACGTCATATAGTTTTTCAACTTCGTGCTTAATCTGCAATTTGGACGCCTCTTTATGAACCATAAAGCCATACTTTCCTAAAGCATCGCCTTGGCGGTTCATTTTTTCTGTTACTAAAGGACGAATAATTATATCCATTTTCCTTAATCTTTTAATAAATTCTGTTCTAAAACTGCAAGTGCGCCTTCTTCGATAGCTAAAACTTTCGCATTTAAAATATCGTAAGTATTTATCTGTGAAGCAATTACAACTTTAGAACCTTTTAAATTTCGAGATGACAAATATACATTATTTTTTGATTCATTCAGCACCAACAACATTTTTTTGTCAAAAATTTGTAGATTTTTTTGTAAATCTATCATTTGCTTGGTTTTGGGCTGATCAAAATTAACAGAATCAAGAATAATAATTGCATTATCTTTTGCTTTGGTTGCTAAAGCTGATTTACGTGCCAACATTTTAACTTTTTTGTTAATTTTCATGCTGTAATCACGTGGAGTAGGACCAAAAGCACGGCCACCACCAACGATTGTAGGTGATTTAATGCTACCAGCACGTGCACCACCTGTACCTTTTTGGCGTTTAAGCTTTTTAGTACTTCCTGCAATTTCGTTTCTTTGTTTTGACTTGTGGGTACCTTGTCTTTGGTTTGCCAAAATAGCTTTTACATCAAGGTACATTGCATGAGCATTGGGCTCAATGCCGAAGATGGTATCGTTTAATTTAACCGATTTACCAACTTCTTTTCCTGCGATATTATAAACTTTTAGTTCCATTATTTTTCAACTATTATGTATGAACCTTTTGGACCAGGAACTGATCCCTTAACTATAATGATGTTTTGCTCAGGAATATTTTTTACTATTTCCATGTTAAGCATCTTAACTGTATCATTTCCTGTACGACCAGCCATACGCATTCCTTTAAATACTCTTGAAGGATATGAACTTGCACCTAATGAACCAGGAGCTCTTAAGCGGTTATGCTGACCGTGAGTTTGCCCGCCAACACCAGAGAATCCATGACGCTTTACAACACCTTGGAAGCCTTTACCTTTTGAATATCCTGTTACGTCAACAAAATTGTCTTCGTTAAAGATTTCGCCAGTAATTACATCACCTAATTTATACTCGGTCTTGAATTCTTTCAATTCATGAACAAATCTTTTAGGAGTTGTATTAGCTTTTTTGTAATGTCCCATAAGTGGTTTGGGAGTGTTTTTTTCTTTGCGTTCGTCAAATGCTAATTGCAAAGCACTATAACCGTCTTTTTCGACAGTTTTAACCTGTGTAACAACACAGGGACCAACCTGTAAAACAGTGCATGGAATATTTTTTCCATCAGCACTGAAAACCGAAGTCATTCCGATTTTTTTACCTAGTAGTCCAGCCATCTTAATTTAAATTTATTGATTAAAGAACTTTAATTTCTACTTCAACTCCACTGGGCAGTTCGAGTTTCATCAATGCATCAACAGTTTTTGCATTGGTGCTGTAAATGTCCAATAAACGTTTGTGAGAGGTTAACTGAAATTGTTCACGTGATTTTTTGTGAACAAATGTTGAACGGTTAACTGTAAAGATACGTTTGTGTGTAGGCAGTGGAATAGGTCCACGAACTACAGCACCGGTAGTTTTTACAGTTTTCACAATCTTCTCAGCAGATTTGTCAACCAAATTGTGGTCGTACGATTTCAATTTTATACGTATTTTCTGATTCATAATGTATTATTGGTTTATCAATAATTGTTTACCTGTTACTTTTTTTACTATATCTGCAGCCATCTCAAAAGGCATAGCTTCGTAATGACTAAATTCCATGGTTGATGATGCTCTTCCCGATGTTAGTGTGCGCAATATAGTAACATATCCGAACATTTCAGATAATGGAACATTTGCTTTGATAACACGGGCACCAAGTT
>CAZDUU010000115.1:0-6358 GCA_964508675.1 uncultured Bacteroidales bacterium
ATGACTGCAATACTTTTGTGGCCTCAATTGCATCATTGAATAAAATGGGAGCCACCGAGCCGTTGGCAATAATGTCGCCAATGACCTGAAGCTCACGTACTGAAGTCTGTTCAAAATCTTTTTTATCGTAAATTATATAAATGATGGCACCCAGAAATTGAGTAAAAAATGAAACCAGCAGTATAACTGCAATGATTTTGTATTTAAATGATATGTTTTTAAAACTTATTTTCGGCATCGCTTACAATTCTGGCAAGTGCTAATAATTTTGAACTTATCGTCAGCTTTGCTCTTTGTGCAGCATTGGTATTTATTTCAAACCGCTTGGTGCTGTTTTGCGGTGTGAAATTAATGATACCCCCGTTTTGGCAGAAATCTTCAATGTTGTCGCCAATCGTCACTACCGGCTTTGAATTTAAATATTCCAGAAATTGACTTAATTGAATTTTAGTCGTTTTTGAGAACAAAATAATCTGGCAGTTGTTAGCTTCTTCGAGTTGGCTGATACTGATTGCAATGACGTTGCGGTTATTAATGGTTTTTCCTTTGATAATATTTTGTAACACATCGAGCAAGGCGTCATTGCCCATAACCCCTATAATAAATGGATCTCTTTGCGAACTAAAAGTGTTTTCAGGGAAATCGATGAATTTGGCAAAGTTAAAAATATATGCAGATTTAAGTTCGTATTCAGTATATTGCTGAGAATTTGCACGAAATCCAATGCACAAGAAAATAACGATAATTATGATTTTATGTGGTTTCATGCTTACTTATTCGGGATTATTTCGAATAATTTTATTTCAGTTCTTCTCATCTGCTGTAAATCTTCATCGTTTTCGTTACCGATTTCACCTTTACCTGAAATAATGATTTTTCGTGGAGAAATATCTTTACTTATTAAAATATCTGCAATCTGGACAGCACGATTTTTTGACAACTCGATATTTTTCTGCTCGTCTCCTTTAGGGTCTGCATAACCATTGATTTCAACACCAATATCCTGATTAGAAATCATTAATTGAACAATATCATTGATAGCATTTTTATATTTACTTTCAACTTCAGATTTTCCCGAAGAATAGAATACATAACTTATGTAAATATATCGGCGCTGACTTTCAGCAGAGTTCCTGAAATCAATTTGTTTCTTAACTATTTTTGGTGTTGTATCTGTTTTCATCTGAACGAGCGAAGGTGTTTTTATTTCAAGCGGTTTAGTTGCACTTATAGCAGGTAAAGTGTATAAGGTATCTTTTCCAACAATGATTTTCGACATTTTTTGTGTTTCTGACCCGGTTCCATAAAAAAATACTTTATTTGTAATATCATTATAAACAGCGTTTGCATCGATAAGCTGCAAAGTGGTAGTGTCTGTTTTTTCAATAGCAGTCTCAACCAAATCAAGTAATTTATTATAACGTTCTTTTACCACTTTATCTTTACTGAGTATGGTGTCTTTTTCGGTCAATTTCTGAATATTTTCTTCAGATAAACTGTCGGTAGTAGTGATGATGTCTTCGACCAGCTTTAACAGCTCATCGACATGTTTTTGTCTTTTTTCCTGTTCAACTTTCAGAATACTATCAGAAATATCGGTTTTGTATATATCATAAAAGGTATTGGTAATTCTTATTTCTTGTCCGATAGCAGTGTCGTTTTTGTTTACTTTTACCTGTTTCAGGAAGATTTCCTGGTACAATTCGTAAAAGTAGGTTTGGTTGGGAATATAAATATTTACAAGCTGAGGCAGGTAATTCTCGGCTTCAATAATCATATCATAGTCCTTGTTAGGTGGAAAAATCATTAAATATTTCCCTGTATTCGGGTTCGGATTGTAAACATATTTTATTACTTCGTGCGATTCCTTATCTACAACCCTGATTCTGGCTTTAATTGGTTTTGGGGGATCACCGCCACGAATGACTCCTTTAACCATGGTAAGCGGGATTGTTTTATGAAGAACAGCCTTATAAATATCGTATTTGCTATCAATATTATTTTTTGATGAAGCGAAATAAGCATTATTTCCGTCTGCTGATAAAACAAACCCGACATCATCACCGGGAGTGTTAATAGGAAAACCAATGTTGACAGGATATTCCCATTCATTTGCCGTAATGTTTCTGGTTGAAAAAATATCAAATCCACCAACACTGTTATGACCTTTTGACGAAAAGTATAATGTTTTATTATCAGGATGGATAAAGGGAGCTTCCTCATCAAATTCAGTATTTACTGAAGAACCTAAATTTTCGATAACTGACCATTGGTTATTATCGTCCATGATGGCACGGTAAATATCTTTTCCTCCATATCCTCCCGGACGATTGCTCGAAAAATAATATGTTCTTCCATCAGGGCTTACGCTGATTGATGTTTCAGCATAGGCAGAATTGATAATTTCCGGAAGTTTTATAAAATCATCGCATTTTCCATTGTTTAATTTGCAGGCATATAAATCGGAATTGTTTTCATTTCCGATAGCAAAGAATATGACTTCGCCATCTGGTGAAATTCCGGCAAGGGTTACATCTGCCTTTAAATCACCGTTTGGCATGGATATTTTTTTTACTTCATATTCCTGTAAAGCATTTCTGGTTGCCAGCATTATTTCTTTACTTGTCAGGAATTCGATGCCTGAGTTTTTTTGATAATAACTTCTGGTAAAAAAAAGTTGGTTTTCGTCAGCAGAAACAAAAGGAGTTGTTTCGCTATTTTCTGAATTTATTTTATCATCAAGTTTAATAATATCAATGTTTGAAGCAGTTGCCTGAATTTGTTTTGCATTTTTGCAGTTTTTAAGCAGATTTTCGGCTTTATTAATCAGAATTTCACTTTTAGGAGCTTTTGAGATAAATGTATTGAGCATATTGATTGCTTCGTCGAACTGATAATTTAAGTGATAAAGAGTGGCTAAATCGTAGAATACTACGTTGGGAAGCATGGTTTCACCATTTTTAAGTGCATATTCCAGGTAAGGAATTCCTTTTGTTTTATCCTGAGATGAATTTAAATAACAAGCTCCGACTGAATATTTAATTTCGAAGTTATTGGGTTCAATGCTGTCTAATAAAAGATAATAGGGTAAGGCTTTATCGAATTGTTCGTTGTCAAAATAATTTTGAGCTGTTTTTTGCAGCTTTTTCTTGCTAGGGTTGACTTTTTGAGCATAGAAACTGTTAACGCCAAACAAATGCACTAACAAAATCAGAATTATAAAAACATGTTTTAATGAAAACATAAGTTTTAAGCCATATTTAGTCGTTTTACGTTTCAAAAGGTCAAAGGTTATTATTCTTTTTCGTCTGATAAAATTTCTATTGCTTTTTCGTTTTGAGCTTCAGTGGTTGGTTTTCCGCGGTAGAGTGTAATATTGCCGGTGATGCATATTTTTTTGTTCATAAGATAAGTAGCCGGCTCATAGCTGAAGTTTGGAATATTACTTTGCCATATGGTAAACGAAAATAGCGTGTTAGGGAAACGCTGGTCCAGATTAGCAACGACTCCTTTATTATCTTTAAGAACTCTGGTTGCTACAACGGTTCCGCATACTGTAGTTTTATTATTTACATATTGTTCTGCATCGATAGAATTGACAGATCCTTTTGGTAATTCTTCTGCTTCTAGTGGCTTAACATTCCCTTTTGTATCTTTTGATTGCCACAAGCTGATATCGTTCATGGCTTCAATACGGTTTTCCATTGTGTCGGGCAGAAGTGGGAAAAAATCGATCCCGGTCCTTTTTTCAATGCTGTCGATAGGCAATGCATAGGCCACAATAGGTTTGGTATTTGTTCCGTTGAGCAGGTAAAAGCCGATACCACGAGGCGGAGTTGATTCCAGGTCAATGACAATTTTATAAAAATAGGGAGGAACTTTTATTCTTTTATTGATTCCAATGCTTTTTTTTATAGAATCATTGAGTAATCCGCCCGTTACAACAAAAATCGGATGATCGGTCTGAATGACGTACTGTCTGAAAAAATCTTCGATCTGTGACCATTTACCACGGTTAAATTCAGGTTTCTGAGGTGACATATTTGAGTAATAGTACGATTCGCTTAAGGCTTTTCTTGCCCATCTGAAGTCAGCCGATGGAGCCAGATGCCCTCTGTCATAACCAGAATTGAAGTAGTCAATTTTATCGGGCGTTCCGACTGAAATAAGGCTGTCCTGTCTGAAATCATTGGTTCGGGTTTCCACTCCCTGTGCAATATCGGGTAAAATCATGTGGGCAACCCATTTGGATTGACCATATTTATCAATGTAAAAGAGTGCCATGGCCGAGTGATATACCAAAAAACCTTCGTCCTGAATTTTGGGTATGGCATATTTCTTAAGCTGTTCCTGAATCCATCTGTATTTAACATTCTCAAGCTGTTTGTAATATTCAACCTGGCTATCGCCTAATAATTTAATCCGTTTATTAATTTTATTGATCTTTTCCTCATTTTCAGACTGACACGATACATCTATACTGATCAGTAACGTCATGAAAAGCGAAATGATTATCAAAATCTTAGTATTCATTCGTAATGCTTATTTATAAAGTTTAAAAATACTAAATTATCCCTTATATTTGTCAATAAATAAATATTTTTTGCAAACCGGCGCTGAATATATCAGGAAACAACTAAAAACAGATTTTAGTAATGCAGAGGAGTTTCAGAAATTTGTAATTCATCACTCACTTTTTCATTATTTTGAAGGAAAAGCTCTAAATGAGGAGTTTAAGCATAAATTAGTCAGTGATACGAAAGTAAAAAGATTCCAAAGCCTGACACTTTCAGTTGAATGGCAAAAAATATTTAATGAGTCCCGGCCTAAGGGTATTAAAATAATACTTTTTAAAGGCTTATCGCTGTCAAGTCAGCTATATGGAGATGCTTTTTACCGACCAACCAGGGATTTGGACTTATATGTGGATGAGAAAGATTTGGAAGGTGCTGATACTATCATACAGTCGTTGGGTTATAAAAGATTTAAACCCGATTTTGAGCTGAATGGAACTCAAAAGCAGCAGTTGAAAAAACACCTCCATCATTTTTCTTACTATAAGGCTGAAAACAGGGTTTTGATTGAGCTGCACTGGCAGTTATTTACCCCGAAGAGTTTGTTCGATAAAGAAGAAGCCGGTATTTCTTCAAATATTGCGTCGGAGCAGGAGGAATTATATTTTTTTAAACCGGAATGGCTTTTACATTATTTAATAGTACATGCTGCCATGCATCATTGGTTTAAATTAATCTGGCTGTATGATATGGACGTATTAATCCGCAAGAATGATGTGGACTGGAATGAGTTTGCAAGGTTGGAAAAAATCTTTGGAAATGAACGGATGGTCCATGTTTCGTTCCAGTTATTAAATGATATTTTTGAAACACCTTTGCCAAAATCATTTGTTTTGAAAGGCAGTGAAAGAAAAATATACCGGATGGCGGTTCAATCTATTGTTTTTAATCAGAATTATCTTGCGCTTACCGGAATAAAAAGATTTATAAGGCCGTATTATCTTTCACTACTGAAACAACAATGGAGCTATAAGCTGGCATGCTGGTTTGCCCCTTTTACAAACTTAGAGGACTGGAAAACATTACCTTTACCGCGGTATCTTTTTGGTTTTTATTATATATTCAGGCCATTTTTATGGTTTTATCATAACTTTGTAAAAAAAGGAAAATGAAAATTGCAATTGTCGGCACAAGGGGAATTCCTAACAGATATGGAGGGTTTGAGCAATTTGCCCAGCAGTTGTCGTTGCAATTAAAAGATTTTGGGCATGAGGTTATTGTATATTCTCCCAAAAAAAGAAAAGATACAGGCAAGGAGTGGGAGGGGATAAAAATCAAGAAAATATTTTGTCCGGATTTTATAGGAGGCTTTGGACAGTTTTTTTACGATTATTTTTCACTGAAAGATGCTATAAAAAGTAACTATGATGTGATCCTGGTTTGTGGTTACGTTAGCTCATATCCGGCATTATACAGGTTCAAAAAGTATTCAAATCGTATTTTGGTTCACATGGATGGTTTGGAGTGGAAAAGAGCTAAATGGAATTCTTTGATAAAGCATGCAATTAAGCGAGTTGAAAGAAAAGTGAGTACCATGATGCCCCATCTGGTTACAGATCATCATATAATTCAGGAGTATTACAGGAAGAATTATCAGCGCGAAACATATAATATTACATACGGTTGCAAGATAGACCAAGTTTCAGCAGAGGATAAGCCGGGGAAAGAATTCTATTTATCTATAGCGAGAAACGAAAAGGAGAATAATCTTGATTTGATTTGTAAAGCATTTATAGCAGCGAATGTTGAAGAAGAATTGGTGATTTTTACCAATAAACCTCTTA
>CAZDUU010000116.1:0-6341 GCA_964508675.1 uncultured Bacteroidales bacterium
AATAAAAAAACATATCTTTGTGTAAATACTATTATAAATGGCGGAGAAGTATTTTGTTGAAAAAAAACTGCTAAAAGCATACAATAAAATAAGGAACAAAGACAAAAGACAATCTCTGTGTCTTGCTCCTTTTTCAACATTGTTGTTTACTGAATATGGTGAAATGCTCCCCTGTTATTACAACAAAAATATTGTTTTTGGAAGATATCCTCAAGACGATCCTATGAAAGTTTGGTTTGGCGAAAAAATGATAAGTCTGAGAGATCATATTAGCTCAAATAACATGTCGTATGGATGTCAGGATTGTTATAATTATATCGAATCAAATAATTTTTATTCTACCGGAGCCTGGAAATACGATTATTTACCCAATAATAAAAACAGCTTTCCCGTTTCGCTCGACTTTCAAATAAGCAATATCTGCAACCTTGCATGCATTATGTGCAATGGCGAATATTCGCAGACAGTGAGACAGTTGCGTGAAAAAAAAGACAAATATCAAAACCCATATGATGAACATTTTGTCGAAAAAATAATACCTTTTATACCACATTTAAAAGAAGCCGCATTTACCGGTGGCGAGGTTTTTCTTATTAAAATTTATTATGACATTTGGGATGCAATAGCTAAAATTAATCCGTCTGTTAGAATTTCTATTACAACCAATGGTACCATTTTAAACAGCAGGGTTGTTCAATATCTTGAAAAACTGAATTTCAATATTACCATTTCGCTTGACTCTGTTAAGAAAGAGACTTTTGAGCAAATCAGACGCTTTTCAAGCTTTGAAAAAGTGGTTCAGAATCTCGATTATTTTATTGACTACACTCGAAAAAAGAAAACTTCTTTAACGGTAAAGATATGTCCGATGCGACAAAATGCTTATGAAATACCCGATATTATCAGATATCTTAATTCTAAAGATGTTTTATTCCAGTTTAACAATGTAATTTTCCCATCATATGTTGCTTTGTGGAATTTATCATCGGAAGAACTATTAAAACTGATTAATTTTCTTTCAACTCAAAACTACGAAGCAAAAACCACCAATCAAAAAGAAAATATGCAGCGGGTTGAAAACTTAATCCTGCAACTTAAGAACTGGCACAAAAAAGCTTTACAATTCGAGCAGCAGTACCCTGATATTCAATCCAAATCAACAGAACAAATTTATTCTCTGCTTTTACAATCTATTAATAACTATTTAGCTTTAAATCCAAATATTTCCAAATTAAATTCATTTGGAATAAGCTATGAGCAAATTTTTACAGAGCTTATGCAAAAAATTGATGATAAAGAATTACTAAAAAATGCATTTCTTTATTTTTTTCGTATGCCGGTTTACAGGCTCATCAGCGAGTTTAATATCCGTGATATGGAAAAAATAACAGAAAGAGCCTTACAGGTTGGGAACACAACGCCTCCTGAAATTCAATAATATACTATGTCGCGAATTGTCTCAAATAACGTAATAAAAGAATACAACGCAACCCGGAGTTTTTTCAAGAAAAAAAAACTGTGCTATGCCCCATTCAATTCCTTACGCTTTTCCCTTTCCGGAAATATTTATTCCTGTTGCTACAACCGGTTTCAAAGTCTTGGAAAATATCCCGAGGTAAGTATTCACGAAGCATGGAATGGGACAAAAGCAGACGAATTAAGAAAAAAAATAAAGGAAAACGATTTATCACTTGGTTGTCATGCCTGCTATTCAAAGTTAATAAGCAGTAATTATTATAGCGCAGGTTCTAAAATTTATGATGGCTACAAAGTTAAAAAAAACGGACCTTCGTTAATGGAGTTTGAGTTAAGCAATGTTTGCAATCTCGAATGTGTGATGTGCAACGGCGAAAATTCATCGCTTATTCGCAAAAATAAAGAACATGCAGATCCATATCCAATGGTTTACGACGAAAACTTTGTTCAGCAGTTAAAAGAATTTATTCCATTTTTGAATGAAGCGCGTTTTGTAGGTGGAGAGCCATTTTTGACAGATATCTATTACAAAATATGGGATTTGATTGCAAAAGAAAACAGAAAAGTAAAAATCAGCATCCTGACGAATGGCACTATCTTAAACGACAAAATCATTGAATTTTTCAAAAAAAATAATGTTCATATTTCTTTTTCCATCGATTCCATAATTAAAGACACATATCAGCAAATCAGGATAAATGCCGATTACGAAAAGGTGATGATGAATATCGAAGCAGTACAAAAATTGTCGAAAGAATATAACCGCGAAATGTCTGTAAATATTTGCCCGATTCGAAAAAACATGTACGAAATTCCTGAAATAACCGAATATTTTTCAAAAAAGAATGTTCCGGTAATTTTTCATACTGTCGTTTATCCTCCTTCTGAATCGCTTTCAACGTTAACAAAGAAAGAACTGAAAGAATATGCATCATTTCTCGAAAATGCAGGGTTTTTGAAATCACATTCGCTGAATGATAAAAATTATTTCTCGTACAAATCATTGATTTCTCTTGTTAAAGCATGGGAAAACGAAAAACCAATCAACTTTGATAATGAAATTTCATTCGAGAAACAATGGACACTTTTAGCTGAACATATTGCTGAATCACCGCTAGCAAAAAATATTCAAATTCAAAAAAACATTGAAGAACTAAAAGCTGTTTTTGATGAAATACTTGATGAAAAAATCAGAGCCAAAGCATTAGTAGCATTATTAAAAATTGATGCCGGTTATATAATAGCCGAAATTGAAAACAGCTCACGCGAAAAGCTGAAAAACAGAATATTAGTAATGGGCTCATGATTTTTTATTATCATTGTCGATAATTATTAATGACAAAAACCATCATACATATCGGATATCCAAAAACAGGTACAACCTGGTTTACAGAATATTTTTATCCATTCATTAAAAATGCAAATATTAGCTATACAAATGATCTTTCGTATAGTTTTGAAAAAGGATCAGAATATTTAAAAGTAAAAAACAAAGAAAATATTCCTGAAAAAGAAAGTCATGTGATTATTGCACATAAATTTGCCGGGATTGAAGAGTTTAAATGGGATCATGGAATTTACCGGGAGTTCTTCATTCGTCAATTAAAACAAAACTTTCCCGAGGCAACCATTGTTATTTTTATTAGGAATCAGATTAGTTTTTTGGCATCGGTTTATTCGAGCTACCTGACCCATGGCGGAACTTATACATTTAAAAAACTTTTCAAATCCGGAAAACTGGGTGACGGAACTATGTTTGCATTTGAATTTATCGATTACTATAAGCTTATTAAACTCTATCAGGAAGCTTTTGGCAAAGATCATGTGCTGGTGTATGTATATGAAGAGTTTATGGAAAACAACCGAGCTTTCTTAGAAAAATATAAAAAGGATTTGAATTTTGATATAGACCTTGAAAAGCTTGATTATAAAAAATATAACGAAACACTTCGAGGTGGTTTTGCAGCATTCGTAAAAACAACTAATTACCTTAAACGAAAAGGTGTTCAGCCAAAGAAGTCTTATGCCAACCTTCCCCAGCTGTTTAAATGGATGACAAAAAGACGAATGATACAACTAAATCAATACAAAATTTTTGGAAAAAAACTCCAGAAAGAAAAAGTTCTTGGGAATGAGCTTATCAATTATATCAAAGAGTATTATAAAGAATCAAATAACCGCCTGATTGATGAATTCGGATTAAAAAGCATCAAAAAACACAATTATCCACTGTAAAAAAATGAAAATATTTTCAAACATAAATTTAACCAACCATTCTGAAGCCTTACCTTCTAAAACGGTAAAAAACTATAATAAAACCAGACCCAAAAACAAACGAAATCTAATTTGTCATGCCCCATTTAAGTCATTAACATTTTTTCTTGGCGGAAAAGTGATGGCTTGCTGGCACAACAAACAATATTTAATCGGCGAATTCCCTGAAAATTCTATTCAGGAAATATGGTTCGGCGAAAAATTGAAAAAACTTCGCGAGCATTTACTTAACAACAACTTGACGCTAGGCTGTTTTGAATGTAAAAAGAATATCGAAAACGGTTTATATTCTTCTTCCGGCGCATGGAGGTACGATTATCTTCCTGATACAACTTCCCCATACCCGGTTTCTATGGACTTCCAGACATGCAATCACTGTAATAACGAGTGCATAATGTGTATTGGAGAATATTCTTCAACTATACGCAAATGCCGGGAAAAAAAATCAGAGTACCCGAATCCATACAAAAACGATTTTGTAGAACAACTCATTCCTTTTATACCACATTTAAAAGAAGCCTCGTTTAGCGGAGGAGAAGTGTTTCTGTGCGAAGAGTATTTTGAAATCTGGGAGAAATTTATCCAGCTTAATCCGCAAATAACCGTCTCGGTCACAACAAATGGAACTATTCTGAACGAAAGAGTAAAAAAAATACTTGAAGCGTTGCGTTTTAATATCAATCTTTCTATTGATGCCATCGACAAAACCGTTTTTGAGAAAATAAGAAAAAATTCTGTTCTGGAACAGGTTTTATCAAGCCTTGATTATTTCGAAAACTATGTAAAATCAAAAAAAACAGAACTGACAGTTCGCGTGAACGTAATGAAACAAAACTATGAACAGGTCCCGGAACTAATCACTTTTTTGAATAACCGGAACGTAAAAATCCATTTTAATCAGGTAATTTTTCCGCCCTATAGCGCATTGTGGAGCTCTGATTCATCTGTATTCTCTGAAGTAATTAACTTATTGTCTGACGTTAATTTCAAAACCGAGACAAATGTACAGAAATCTAATAGTCAATCACTTAAAAACCTGATAGAAACCATAAAGGAATGGAAAAAATTAGCAGATAATTACGAAAAAACACAGAGCCAATATATACATCTCGGCAATAATGAGTTGATATCTGTTTTGGAAGAAAAATTAAAAAGCTATCTTCTGGAAAATAACTGTTTTGAAAAGCAGTCAGCTCAAAAATTTATTGAACTTATTAATAACGCATTTATCGATTGTCTTAATGAAATTGAGCCGAAAACACTAAAAAATGCCTTTATTTTTTATCTTTCTATGCCCATTAACCGGTTAGTTGATGAATTTAATATCCGTACAGTTGAAAGTATTATTGAATTTACACGTCAGTCGGGGATACTAAAACTGTAAAAATAAACACATAAAGTTTAAATAAATATTGTTTAATTAAATTTTTTTTATAAATTTGAACTAAAAAAGCGATTTTACCAATTTGAATTTTAAAATAAAGGTAATTGTTTTTATTTTAAAATTCCGGTGGGGTTAAAGCTTTTAAAAAGTATAAAATTTATGAATGTAAAAAAAGCCATATTGTTTTTTTACCCTATCATTGATAAAGAAGAGATTTTCCCTAATATTCCCTGGGCATATTTATACCTGGAGCGAATGATCAGGCATCTTGATGTAGAAATGATTTTGCTCGATGAAAGGCTTGAACATAATTTACATGAAAAAATAAACGAGTATAAAGACCGCGTTCTCTTTGCAGCCGTAAGCGTTATGTTGGGAAGACAAATTACCGGAGCATTGGCATTTACAGAAATATTTCGCAGCATTTCAGATAAACCCGTTTTGTGGGGAGGATGGTTTCCTACTATTACACCCGAAATAATCTTGAAAGAAAAAAAAGCAGATTATATTTGCCTGGGTCAGGGAGAAATTCCGTTTAAGCAATTTACTGAAAATTTTCTCGCTGGAAAATCACTGACAAATATTGACGGAATATGTACAATTAAAGATAATGAGTTAATTTTAAACACAAACACAAAGTTCACCGATTCCAATACTTTTCCGAGAATAAATTTTGACCTTATTGACATAAACAAACTTATTGATATCAATGAAATAGTTCCTGCGGGGGAAAGAAAAATTGATTATTTGGCAACATCCGGATGTACTTATAAATGTAAGTTTTGTAATGCTGTTTCTTTATTTAACAGGAAATGGTACCCAAAACCGGTTGAACAAATTATTGAAGATATTCGATACCTAAAAGAAAAGGCAAATATCTCTCATATTGATTTCCGCTGTGATAATTTTTTTGGCAACAGGAACTTTATTCTTTCAGTTTGCGAATTATTTATTAAAGAAAATTTCAATATTACATGGGAAGCTAATGTTCATCTAGGATTTTTAATTAAAAACTTCTCCGATGATGAAATGGAGCTTATATACAAATCTGGTTGCCGCATGTTAAGAATTGGCGCAGAATCCGGTGATGATGAGGTTCTTAAACTAATTGATAAAAAAATAACAATTAGTGACACATACCGGGCTGTTCGGTTTTTGAAAAAACATCATATTAAAACAAGACTGCTAACAATGTGTTGCTTTCCGT
>CAZDUU010000117.1:0-6312 GCA_964508675.1 uncultured Bacteroidales bacterium
GTTTTAATGTGCTTAATGATGGTACTTCCAAATCTATCAGAAGCACAAAACAAGAAAAAAACAAAGAAAAGCAAAAAAGCAAAACAGGAACAGGTTACTCCTACAAATGAATCACAAAAAGAAGTTTCACCAACGCTCGATGCAAAGCCAATAAACTCAAAACCCGACGAAGTAAAACCGGCTGAAGTAAAACCAACTGAAGTAAAGCCAGTTACTATTGAAAAACCCGAAACAGCAAAACCGGTTAATACTACAGCTATCGAATCAAAACCAATAAATGTAGAACAGATTATTTCCGAATCTAAACCGGTTATTCAGGAAAAACCAAATGGTCAGATTAACTGGACCGAACAATATATTGAAGCAAAAGGTGCTTCTGTTATTGACAACGAAAAATTCAAAAACCCTGCACAGGCAAAACTGATGGCAAAAAGAGGTGCTGTAGTAGATGCACAACGTAATCTTTTGGAAATTATCAAAGGAGTTAATGTAACCAGCGAAACTACAGTTAATGACATGATTACAACTCGCGACTATATATACACACGTGTTGATGGGATTATAAAAGGTGCTCAAATGGTTGGCGAACCTGTAGAAAAAGACGGTGTTATTGAAGTTAAGATGCGCGTTAAAATGTACGATCAGGATGGCTTGGCATCTGCAGTTTATAATGATATTCCTGCTTTAAAAAAGACTACAACAGTCAGTGATGTGGTAAATCAGGTTCCCGACGAAGTGAAGGATCAGGTTCTGCAAGGTCTGGCATTTAATCTCAATGGCAAAAAGTTTGACCCGAGCATGTTCCCTTTAATCGTTGACGAAAACAATAATCTGGTTCTTGACTTATCTAAAATTTATGATACTAAGACCGGAAAATTTCCAAAATTACTGAATGCAACAGAACAGGTTATGAAAGAAGTTGGCTTTAATAAAGGTGTGGAAGTCTTAAATGTTTTGAAAGCAGAATCTGGTAAGCTTGTAATTGATAATAAGAGTTTGAAGAAAGTTAACTGGCAAAAAATAGGTCAGGTTGCAGGTAAGATTGGTAAGTTTTTAATGATGTTAATCTAAATTTTAATCAACTATGAAAAGATGGATATTTCTGACATTAATAGTGTCAGTGGTAGCTTTGGGTAATGCCGAAGCGCAAAAAAAGAAATCGAAAAAACAAAAATCTACAACTACTGAAGCAACACAACCAGCTGCTACAACAATTACACAACCAACTTCAGTTACAATGAATGCTTCTTTGGCTAATGACAATAGTTTAAAGGAAGTGGAAGCAAAAGGAGTAGGTCTAAAACGTGAAGATGCATTACAAGATGCGTTGAGAAATGCTGTAGGCCAGGCTGCCGGTGTCGCAATCAGTTCCGAAACAAGTATGGAGAACTTTATGGTAGTTCGTGATGCTGTTTCTGCAAAGACCGAAGGTTATGTTGCTTCATACACTGTAACTAAAGAAACTCCGTTCCCTGACAGATATGAACTGACCGTTCAGGCAAAAGTAAGCTTAAATCCTTTGAAAGCAGATATGCAACTATTATCAAAAGCTATCGGTGGAGTTCGTTTTATGGTTATGTACGATACCCGTAAGGTAAAAGCAGAAGATAAACCCTACTACGATTACGCTGTTGAACGTATCAATGAATTTTTAGCTGAACGCAAATACCGTTATATCGAAAAAGAACGTTCTGCTCAGTTGTTAAAAGAAGCAGAAGGTATTTATCAGAATAGCGAAACCAATCAGGAAACCTATGTTCAGCATATCGGGATGAAAGCTGATGCCCAGTTTATTATTCTTATCAGCAATATTTCCATGGCAACAACAGAAGAAAACTATCGTCCTGTGACCAAGGTTATTATTGAAACCAAATCATATGATAACTGTACTGCTGAAGGTTTAGGAACAGTTTCGCTTGAAGCCGATGCAAAATCGGGCGAAGACCCAAAATCAACCACCATGATAGGTGTTAAAGATGCTGTAAATAAGGGATTCTCAAAATTATTGTTCCTTTTTAACCAATATATCGGAGGTTGGGTAAACAATGGAACTCCTTTCGAGTTGCGTTTTTATTCTATCGGTACGTTTCGTGATTTCAGAGAACTTAGAAATAAAATGTTAAGTGACTCAAAATTTGGCGGACAGATTGAAATTGTGAGCTTTGATAATTATACGAAACTTAACCTTACTTATAAAGACCGCCCGGATGAGCTGGCTTATAAAATTCTCGATTTTGCAGACGCTATTCCCGAATTTAAATCTAAGGTTTTAGATGTTAAGTTAATTTATGGACGTCAGATTAATTTTGCTCCGCAAAAAGTAAAAGTTCCTGATTTAGATCAAACTAAAAATACAAACAATAAATAGAATTATTATGAAAAAAGTATTATCTACAGTTGTAATAATAATGATGAGTGTATTATATATATACTCGCAGGGGTCAAAAGCTACATTTTTTACTCAGAATGGAGAGAAATTCTGGATTGTAATTAATGGAGAAAAGAAAAACAAAGATCCGCTAACTAAAGTAACCATTGATGGTTTGACTGCTCAGAATTATAAGATTAAAGTCGTTTTTCAAGATGCCAACATCCCTTCGTTAGATAAAGTGATTTATACTAAAAATGTGGAAACGAATGCATATACTGACGCAACATATGTCATAAGAAAGAACTCAAGTGATAAAAAATATGTTATAAGAATTTTATCAGGCGAAGAACTCACAACGACCACTACTACAACAACTTCCACAACGCCCGAAAATTCTAATGTTACAACGACAACTACCACTACTTCATCAAATCAGCCAACCCAGACAGTTCAGCAAACCACAACGGTAACAGATCCTAATACAAATGCTAATATCAATATGGGTGTTGGTATAAATGTTAACGAAACACCTAATGGTGTTGATATGAACGTTAATATGGGCGGAATGAACGTTAATACAAATGTAAACGGCAATGCAAATGGTATGAACACTTCGACCAATATGAATGCCGGCGGTATGAATACGAGCAGTTCAGTTACTACCAGCTCAACTACCACAACTACCACCACGACAACAACTACTAATAACGGTAAACCCGTTCAGCAAAGTCAGGTTACTATGAAGCCACAACCAAAACCTCAGCCACAGATTCAACCTCAGCCTGTAAAACCTGCCGGTGGTTGTGCTTCTCCTATGAATACAGCTGATTTTCAGGCAGCTAAACAATCAATTTCCTCTAAATCTTTTGAAGATTCAAAGCTTACCATAGCAAAACAGATTGTAGGAGCAAATTGTTTAATGACCGACCAGGTAAAAGAAATTATGCTTCTTTTTAGTTTTGAAAGCACCCGGCTTGATTTTGCTAAATATGCTTACAAATATACTTACGATAAAAACAATTATTATAAACTCAATGACGGATTTAAATTTGAATCTTCTATTGATGAATTGAATGAATTTATTAACGGTGCACAATAATAATTTATAGAAATAAGTTGAAGGCTGTCAGAAACGACAGCCTTTTTCATTTTAAAAAAATACGTATCTTCACACAAAAAAACTATGTCAGCAGAAGTTCAATACATTATTGTAATTGTTATTTATTTGGCTGCCATTTTATTATTTGGTTTATATCAGGGTAGAAAAGTTAAAACTCAATCTGATTACTCAATCGCAGGTCGTTCATTGCCCGGATGGGTAGCCGCTTTATCTGAAAGATCTGCAGGTGAATCCTCTTGGGCTTTGTTGGGATTGCCAGGTTTTGCATATGCAACGGGTTTAGCCAGTGTATGGACAGCTGTTGGTTGTGTGTTGGGAATTATTGCTGCCTGGTGGATATTAGCATGGCGCTTACGCGATGAGGCCGAAAAATATCAGGCCGAAACTTATACCGATTACCTGGCAAAACGTTTCGGAAAGCATGCTTCTTTGTTGCGTTTAGTGGCAGGTGTCGTGATTGTTTTCTTCTTTTTCTTTTATGTCGGAGCTCAGTTTTTAGGAGGAGGAAAAACATTCAATTCTCTTTTCCACATCAATCCTACTTTAGGAATGTTGCTTATTGCGGCAATCATTGTTCCTTATGCTGTTTATGGTGGATTTAAGAGTGTTGTCTATGCTGATGTTGTTCAGTCACTGATTATGATTTCAATATTGATTTTTGCTCCGATAGTTGGAATTATTCAACTGGCAAATACCCCGGATACTTTTGCAACTTCAATTGCAGAAGCACTTCAAAAAGCAGGACCAGACTATACTTCGTGGTTTGGAAATGCGGGCGAAGGAATGGTATGGGGAACTTTTCTGGGAGGGGTTTCCTGGTTTTTCGGATATTTAGGCGGTCAGCCTCAGTTAAGCATCAGGTTCATGGCAATCAAAGATGATAAAAATGCTAAAATCGGTCGAAATATTGGAATTTTATGGACCGTTATTGCATATATTGGTGCTCTAAGTATCGGCTGGCTTGGTCTTGCTTATTACGGACCTCAGGGGCTTGCAGATTCAGAACAGGTAATGCCATCTATTCTGATCCAGTTATTTCCTCCGGTCCTTACTGCAATTCTGATTACCGGTGTAATTGCAGCTATTATGAGTACGGCCGATTCTTTACTTATACTCTCCGCTACTGAGTTGTCAGAAACGCTCATAAAACCTCATTTTCTAAAATCAACAAAGAATACATTGCTTATTTCCAGAATTATTACAATAATTATTGCAGGTTTAGCTTTACTGGCAGCTTTTTTTGCCCCTACAAACCTGATTTATACATTGGTTGGCTATGTTTGGGCCGGAATAGGCGGAACCTTCTCAGTAATTATTTTATGTGCGTTATTCTGGAAACGCTTTCATGCCCTGGCAGCAATAATTACAATTTTGGTTGGGATAAGTTTTACCATAATCTGGATTTCAACCGGAATGGAAAATATTCTGACATCGAGAATCCTTACTTTTTTTGTAGCAGGGATAACTGCTTTATTAACGACATATATCATTAAAGAAAAATAAAAGATATGAAGCCTACTCATTCAAAAACAAAGATTGTTGCTACGATTGGCCCGGCAACTTCATCAAAGGAAAACCTAAGAGAATTGATTTTAGCGGGTGTGGATGTGTGCCGTATGAATTTTTCGCATGGCAAATACGAAGACCATGCTGTTGTAATTCAACATATTCGTGAATTGAATAAAGAACTGAATACAGAAATTGCTTTACTGGCTGATTTACAGGGACCAAAATTGAGAATTGGCGATATAGAAAACAATCAGGCACTTTTAAAGGACGGGGAAGAATTCTGTATTGTGACAGAACCCTGTGTGGGAAATGATAAACAGGCATACATGACCTACGAACAGTTTCCGCAAGACGTAAACGAGGGTGAAGATATTCTGATTGATGACGGGAAGCTTAAACTGAAAGTCGTTTCAACAAATAGAAAAGATAAAGTCGTTACCAAAGTAATCAATGGTGGGATGCTTTCTTCGCATAAAGGTGTAAATCTGCCCGATACCGCAGTTTCTTTGCCTTGCCTGACTGAGAAAGATATTGAAGATTTGAATTTTGCACTTTCTCAAAATGTTGACTGGATTGGCTTGTCGTTCGTACGGAATGCAACTGATATTTTAGCACTAAAAGAAAGAATTAAAAAGGCAAAAGCTCACTCATTTGTGGTTGCCAAAATTGAAAAGCCGGAAGCGCTGAAAGAACTTGATAATATTATTGACCTGAGCGATGGAATTATGGTTGCCCGCGGAGATTTGGGTGTTGAAATTTCGTTCGACAGGGTTCCTTTGATTCAAAAAGAAATAGTAAGGAAATGTTTGTTGCAGTCAAAACCTGTCATTATTGCCACACAAATGCTCGAAAGCATGATTACCACCTTCCGTCCCACGCGTGCCGAAGCTACCGATGTTGCCAATGCTGTGCTTGATGGTGCCGATGCACTCATGCTCAGTGGTGAAACTTCGGTGGGTAAATTTCCGATAGAAACGGTTTCGGCCATGCAAAGTATAATTAATTATACAGAAAATTCAGCTTATAATTATTTTAATTACCACGAAACAAAAGAAAACGACAGAACTTTCCTTTCCGACAATATTTGCGTTACAGCCTGTAAGTTGGCAGAGCAATCTGGTGCTAAGGCTATAGTGGTTTTTAGCCATTCGGGTTATACCGCATACCAGGTAGCTTCATACAGGCCTAAAGCAGATATTTTTGTTTTTACTAATAATGAACAATTAATGCCAAAACTTTCTTTATTGTGGGGTGCAAAACTTCATTTTGCTCCTACATTTTCAACCATTGATGCTGCTGTAGATGAAGCTAC
>CAZDUU010000118.1:0-6307 GCA_964508675.1 uncultured Bacteroidales bacterium
ATAGACCAATCAATAAAATTAAACTTAATTTGGTCTAAATGCACAACGGGTTATATTAATCTCTTCATTTTTTTTATTAACAACAAAAACATTTACCGGATTGAATGGAATAGTGAAGTAAAAAACGGACCCTTTGCCAGGTTCAGACTTGACCCATATATCACCATTCAACAGTTGCGCAAAACCCTTACAAATAGCCAAGCCTAATCCGGTTCCACCATAGGTATTAGAAATACTATTATCTGCCTGCCTGAAGCGTTCAAATATTTTATTTTGAAATTCTTTTCTTATGCCAATACCGGTATCCTTAACATAAAATTCTAGAATATTTTCTTTAAGGGCATAACCAAACTCAACAAATCCTTCATGAGTGAATTTTATGGCATTTGAAATAAGGTTTGTCAAAATTTGTGTAAGCTTTGTTTTATCGGTATATATTTCTGATTCTTTATCGGCAAGTTGCTGTTTAGAAACTAAAGTAATATGTTTGTTTGAGGCCTGTATTTTGAAGACAGCCATCAGTTGGATATAAATACTGTTAATGTTGGTTGGTTGTATATTTACTTTTTCCAGCTTTGTTTCGAGTGAAGAAATTGTAAGAATATCGTTTACAATAGTTAACAGTTGATGACTACTATTTTGGATTACAACACTATAAGATTTTCGTTTTTCCTCAGAAATTTCCGGGCTATTTATTAACTCAGAAAAGCCAATAATAGCATTCATGGGTGTTCTAATCTCATGAGACATATTTTGAAGAAAAGCAGATTTTAAACGATCACTTTCTTCGGCCTTTTCTTTGGCTTTAAGGATTAATTCTTCGTATTGCTTATTCTTTGTCACATCCCTTCCTGTCACAACTGAACCCACAATATTCCCTGTTTTATTGATAATAGGTGCAAAATTATAGCTTCCTACCCATTCTTCGTTTGTATCGATTCGTTTAAGTTTATACTCTACATTTGTTCCGGTTTCTCCTCTCAGGGCTCTCGGAACAGCCCAATTTTCGAGATCAGCTAATTTATCGTCACTTGTATAAACCTCTATATATTTAGGATATTCGTTTAAAACTTTGGGACTTTCACTGATATCTTTAAATTTATGGTATGTAACAAATGCTTGATTAAATTTGATAAAGTTCCCCTCGGTGTCTGAAATAAAAACAGCATCGGCCATACTTTCTAATGCTGCGCTAAACATTCGTTCATTTTGTTCTGCTTTTTCTTTGGAAGCCTGTAATTCTTGTTCTGTTTTCTTTTGTTGAGTAACATTATTTATAGAGGTAATAAAGTATTGTGGTTTTCCATCAAAATCACGCTGAAGAAAAACAAAAACATCTGCCCAAATTACTTCTCCGCTTTTATGTAGATATCTTTTCTCAATCCTCACCTTTTCAATACTTTCCTCTAATAATCTTTTTATAGCTTTTTCAGACATCTCAATATCGTCGTGATAAGTAATTTCCTTCCATTTTTTTTCTTTTAATTCACTTTCTGTATACCCCAACATTTCACAAAATGATTTGTTAACGTAAATCGAACCATCTAAGGCTGTCATTGACTTTCCTATTGGAGAATTTTCAAATAATGTACGAAATCTTCTTTCGTTATCCTCTGCCTTTTCTTTAGCAGCTATTAATTCCTGCTCAACCAGTTTTATTTCTGTGATATCTTGTATATTCCCGAGAAAATATAAAGGCTCGTTTTTATTATTGCGAATCAGGGTAGAATTTAATAAGCCATAAACTATATGGCCATTTTTATGAATAAATTTTTTTTCGAGCTGAAATGATTGAATCAATCCTTCATTTAGTTGTTTTTGAAGCTCGATGTTTTTTTCAATTATTTCAGGATGAGTAACATCTATTAATTTTTTGCCAATTAATTCATGTTCTGTGTAGCCAAGCATTTCGCAATAAGTTTCATTTGCAGAGATAAATCTGTTATCTAAAGAAACGACGGCAACACCTATAGAACTTTCTTTAAACATTTTTCTAAACTTCTGCTCATTTTCTATAGCTATTTCGTTTGCTTTTTTTAAATCTTCTATTGTACTCAAGTATTTTTCGTTAAGTTCAAAACATTCCCTGCTTCTTTGCTCTATATCATTCTTTGATCGGGTAAGTTCATTGATTGTACTTAAGAGTTCCTCTTTTAAGTCTTCAAACTCTTTTTCTGTATAATCCTTAATTTTTTTCTTCTTAAGAATCTCATATACAGAAAATTTGATCTGCTCGTTTTTATCAATTTCTTTTTTCATTGTTCCGTAATATAGTATTTGGACTATTATTAGCGAAATTAAATGAAATAAGTTAAATTGCAAAAAAACTTTCCGTTTTTTTCTTTAGAATTCTGCTTCTAATGCTTATTAATATAGAGAGGATTTTCCAACCAGACTCAATAGAAAATTCAATTGAACCTTAACAATTATTATTTCATATACTTATTTAATTTTTCTAGCAGCTCTTCTTCTTCAATAGGCTTTGTAATATAATCGTCAAAGACTTCCCGGTATCTCTCTATTTCCTGGTTAAGCGCATATGCTGATTGAGCTAAAACCGGCAAATCATTTCGGAACTCCTTAATCATTTTTGCTGCAATATGTCCATCGAGTATCGGAAGTTTAATATCCATAAGCACTACAGAAATTTCAGGATGTGCTTTACATAGCTCCACTGCTTCTTTTCCATTTGCTGCTCTAATAATGTTTATTTCTTTATCACTTAACAGTTGTTCCATATATAAAAAGTTAAACTCCTCATCTTCTGCGATTAAAACAGTACCACACAATTCACATTTTTCATTTGCAACGGTCAATGTTTCCGTCAAATCAATCTCTTCTGACTTTTTATAAGGAACAGTAAAATAAAAAGCGGATCCTTCTTTTGGTTTAGATTCTACCCAGATTTCTCCTCCCATCAATTCAACAAAGCCTTTTGAAATTGAAAGTCCTAATCCGGTTCCCCCGTATTCTTTGTTAATAGATGTATCGGCCTGACGAAAACGTTCAAAAATAATATTTTGCATTTCTAAGGGAATCCCAATACCGGTGTCTTTTACATAAAACTCTAGAAAACCTCCTTTAAGCTGATATCCAAAATCAATAATACCTTCAGAGGTAAATTTTATGGCATTTGAAATGAGGTTAGTGAGAACCTGGGTTAGCTTTGTTTTATCGGTATATATCTCTGCTTCGGTTTCAGGCAAAGGAGTTAAGCATTTTAATGTAATATTTTTTTCTGTTAGTTGTTGCCTAAAAATATCTTTTAGGTCTTTGGAAATTGCATTAATATTAACTTTGCTGTTATTAATCCTTTCCTGTTTTGTGTCAAGCGCAGATATGGTTAAAATATTGGAAACAATAGAAAGTAATTGCTGGCTACTATTTTGAATGATATTAATATATGTTTTTCTTTTTTCATCGGCTAAGTCAGACTTATTTAACATTCTCGAAAAGCCACAGATTGCATTCATAGGTGTGCGTATCTCATGTGACATATTTTGCAAAAATGCCGTTTTAAGCCTGTCATTTTCTTCAGCTTTTTCTTTTGAAACAAGTAGCTCTTCGTTTATTTGCTCATAAGCTACATTTTTTAATCTTAGATTTTCTTCACTTTTTTCAGCCTGATTTTTAGCATTTATCAATTCCTGTTCGACTTGTTTGCGTTCAGATATGTCACGGCAAAGAGTTACTATCGAATTTCCGAACATAGTTTTTACAACGGTTGCATTTATTTCAACCGGAGTAACATTTCCCTTTTTATCAAAATAATCAATTTCTAAATTGCGCACATATCCTTCTTTGTAGCATTTAATTACTTCGGCTTTGTTTCTTTCTATATCGTATTCGGCAGTCCATTCAATAACGTTGTGTCCTAAAATCTGATCCAATTCTTCCCTACCCGTTAACCGGAGATATTCATTATTGGCATCGAATACTTTTCCTTGTTCATCAACAATAACAAAGCCGGTTCCGGTAGTTTCAACCAGAGAACGGTATTTTGCTTCGCTTTGTCGCAGTAATTCTTCAATAGTTTTTCGTTCCGAAATGTCTTCAATCATCACTACCAGATAATGTTCTTTGTCATCTTCTACATAATTGGAGGTTAAAGTAACAGATCCCCAAATTTCTCTTTTATCTTTTCTGATATACTTTTTTTCGGTTTTATATTTAGATATTTCGCCTTTTACCAACTTACTGATATTTTGAATGTCGTTTACCAGAAAATCAGGGTGTGTCAGTTCCTTAAAAGTCATTCTTTTTAACTCTTCCTCACTATAACCCATCATTTTAACAAATGTATTATTTACCGTTGAAAACCGGTAATCTTTTCCAACCAATGCCATCCCCAAAGGCCCTTCCTCGTATATCTTTCTAAACTTATTTTCACTTTCACGGAGCTTTTCTTCTGCCTTAATTCTATCTGTAACGTCTCTGATAAAACTCTGATAAGTACCATCAGGCATTGCTTTAGAACTCATTTCAACAAACAGGTTCTCGCCATTCTTCCTTTTTAATTCCCTTTCAACCTTAATCGTTTTTCCCTCATTTAAAAGATCGTACCTAAGAGGTTTTTTGTTCATTTCATGTTCTGTGAACAAGTCTCTCATATTCATTTTTAATAGTTCTGCATAAGAATAACCGGTCAATTCAATTGCATTATCATTAACAGTTATGAAATTACCTTTTTGATCGCCCTGAAAAAAAGCATCTGCGGCCAGTTCAATCAGCATTCTGAAATGCTCAGCGCTTTTATTAATTAAATTTTCAATTTTTTTACGATCAGTAAAGTCCAAAATATTGCTATAAATATGCAAATTGTCATTAATCATTATAATCTGAGAAGACATGATCCCGGGAAATAACTTCCCGCTCTTTGTTCTAAATACAATTTCATTATTTTCAGAGAAGCCATCTTTTTGGAGTTCTTCAATCACTTTATTTCTGCTTTCTATATTTTCATACAGATTAAGCTCAATACTCGTTTTTCCGATAACTTCTTCGCTTTTATATTCTGAAGCAGAGACAAATCTTTCGTTCACGCGGGTAATCATTCCATCACTTAACCGAGTAATAACGGCAATACTGGGACTAATTTTAAACATCATGTCCAGAACATCCTTAGATGCCCTTAAGTTATTTTCATTCTTTTTTAACTCGGTAACATCTATGAAAGCTGTTACAAAACGATTTTTTCTTAACGGCGAAGTTGAAATAAATAAAAATCTTTCCACCTCAGGAGAATAAAATTCAGTATAGACAACTTCATTATTTTCCCTGTTTTTTTTCCAGAAAGACTTAATATAGTCAGTATCCATGCCATATAATTTTGTGGCAAGTTTACCTATTGCTTGTTCTTCAGTAAAGCCTGTCAGTCTGTAAAAAGCTTTATTGACTTCTAAAATCTTAGAGTCAACTATTTCATTTTGTTCGTTATAGATGGCTTCATTCAGTGCAACTCCTTCCGATAATGTATCTAGAATACTAAAATACTTTAATTCATTTTCAAATACTTTTTCATTTAATGCCCGCTTTAGGTACCCGGTTTCTTTTTCAAGTTCATTTATTCGCTTTTCTAGTTCTTCGTAAGTAGGCCTTCTGTCTGTCATATTATTACCGGTTTGTAAAAAACACCTTAAATTAATAAGCGAAATTACGTTGAAAATTTGAAAGAAAAAAACGCTAATGTCTGATATTATTGAATCTTCTGACAAATATTATAATCGTCAGCATTCATAAATTGTATTAACAACTGAACGTTCATTAATTTCTAAAAATAAATTATTTGCAGCCAGAACTATGCTTAGCTTTGTACTATGAATAAGTGGATTCGTATTGGTATTATTGCTATAATCATTGCAGGTCTTGGAATAGGCGGCATGTATTATTACAACAAATTTATGAATAAAAAAGAAATCGTAATTTCTGAAATTTATAAATATATTCCTACTGACGCAGCGTTGATAATTGAATCCAAAAATATTTCTAACCTTTCAAATGCGCTGAATCATTCCAGTAAACCATGGTCATTGCTGATTAACATTAAAGAAATTCAGGAAGTAAACAAACAAGTTTGCTTTATTGACAGCATTTTTCGCAATCACCCTGTCTTTAAGTTTAACTCAAACAAGGGTCCGGTTATAATTTCTTTTCATCCCAGCGGGAAATACGATTTGAATACGCTTTTAATTGTTAATTTTGGAAACAATGCCACTGCTTCCAGTGCAAAAGCGGTGATTCAGGATATTTTCAAGAATAAAGCAACTGTTACTGAAAAAACTTACAACGAAGAAACCATTTATTCTGT
>CAZDUU010000119.1:0-6299 GCA_964508675.1 uncultured Bacteroidales bacterium
GCAGGAGTTTTTGATTCGATATTTATTTCTATATCTGTATTTTCTTCAACATCTGTAATTGTATATTTTTCCGAAATTTCAGTTGTTTCTTGTTCATTATCGTGAATCAGGTTAAACAAAGTTTTCCTGTCGGGTGCATATAATGAAGTAGTTGTCAATGTGGATTGATAACGATCGTCGTGAAGAAGTGAGAGATTTTTTAAGTAGAGCATACGTGCAGCCTGAAAATAAGGATAACGCTCAATGACTTCACTTAGCTCATTGATTGTCTGTTCATTGAGTAACTGAGGATTTTTTATGTAGCTGTAAAATTCCTTAACGTTCATATTACCAGTTAACTAATGATGCAGTGAAAATATCGTTGGTTAGTTTGTCCGTAATTTCTTTTACAAGTTCTTCTTCAACCATGTTAAGCGATTTGGTACTTTCGTAATCTGCAAATTGGGTAAAGCTTTTTTCAAAATTCTGAGCAGGGGTTTTGGTATTCGTAAATTTAACATTGACAGTGATGGTAAGTCTGTTCATTGAAGCTGTTTCATTACCCGAGATACTTTGTGTTGAAACCTGATAGTTCGTGATAGTCCCTTCGTATTGTATATCGCCGCTTGATTCCTTAAGTTTTAATTTGGTTTGTGAACTGATTCTGTCTTTTAAAGCTTCGGTAAAGGTATTGCTAAGAGCAGGATTGATAAGCGGAGCCTGATTCTGGAAATAGGTAACGCTAAAAGTTTGAGTATCGGGAGAGTAAGATGCTCCGGATAAAGTATAATTGATTTTGCATGAAGTGACAGCAAGGAAAAGCAAAACAATTAAGGCTTGCACAATATTCCTGCTGTAAAAATCAATCTTCATAATTATTGTAATAAATTTAAAGTTCGTATTCTTTTATTTTTCTGTAAAGCGTTCGTTCACTGATTCCCAATTCCTGTGCAGCCATTTTTCTACGTCCATTATATTTCTCTAATGCTTTTTTGATAAGCTCTTTTTCTTTCTCCTGCAATGAAAGTGTTTCGTCTTCAACGATTTCGGTGTCCTGAATTTTTTCGTCCAGATCAATTCCTGCGTAGTCAGGCTTGTTTATAACATTTACATTTTCTTTATAAATTGGAGCATAGGATGTATTGGGCATCTGATTCGGATGTTCCTGCATTAAATCGTGCACCTGCTGTTTCAGATCGGCCATATCCTTGCGCATGTCGAAAAGAATCTGAAAAAGAATTTCACGTTCTGTATTAAACGTTTTTTGATCTATAAAATCGTGATTAACAAGAGCAGGGAGTTTATTGGAAAAAGCATCGGGCAAATATTTCTTTAATGTTGAACCGTTTATTTCCCTTTCCTGCTCAATAATAGAAATTTGTTCGATAATGTTTTTCATCTGACGGACATTTCCGGGCCATGAAAAATCCAATAACGCATTTTGAGCATCGGGCAGGAAACGCAATGCAGGCATGCGGTATTTTTCGGCGAAATCAGCGGAAAATTTTCTTGCGAGGAGCATAATGTCTTCTCCACGGTCTCTTAAAGGGGGAATATTTATGGGAATAGTGCTCAACCGGTAAAATAAATCTTCGCGAAAACGTCCACTATGAATGGCCCTCTGCAGATCGACATTAGTTGCAGCAACTACTCTCACATTAGTTTTTTGAGGTGTGCTGCTTCCTACTTTGAAAAATTCACCGGTTTCGAGTACACGCAACAGGCGGGCCTGAGTTGCAAGCGGCATTTCAGCTACTTCGTCGAGAAAAATAGTCCCTTTATCGGCAACTTCAAAGTAACCTTTGCGTTTATCGGTAGCCCCGGTAAAAGAGCCTTTTTCGTGACCAAAAAGCTCAGAGTCGATAGTTCCTTCAGGAATTGCACCACAGTTGACGGCTATATATACATTGTGCTTTCTCGGGCTGAATTGATGTATGATTTGCGGAAAAACTTCTTTCCCTGTACCGCTTTCACCGGTAATCAACACACTGAGTTCTGTGGAAGCTACTTGAACAGCAACTTCCATAGCCCTGTTAAGCGCAGGAGTATTTCCAATTATTCCAAATCGGTTTTTTATAGTTTGTAATTCCATCCTTTTTTATTTGACTGACAAAATTACAAAATATTGACAAAAATTCACTTTTTGTCTCTGCAAATTATTTCAATTTTAAGTTTTTTTAGTTTATTTTACTGTAGTAGCAAATAGTTCGTGGAGTTATTCCAACCGTATTTTTGCTGATTAATGTTCCCTGTGTATTGTAAATATCCATTTCACCGTTGCTGGTATAGTTTTTTGCATCATTTACTATAACCCACGGTTTGGTCGGATGAATACTCATGCTGTAAAAATTTGCATTCCCTGCTGAAATGAAAGGTTGGGCGGGTAAAATACTGTCGTTGACAGACATTTTAAATACATTATGGCTAATGTAATAAAGCGAATCGGAGTTATTATTAATGACTAATGAATTTGCCGGATAGGCAATTGAGGCAAAAGTAAAGTGTTTAACCACCTGATTGTTTAGGGGATTTATTTTCCAAAGCGAAGGACTTTCATGGCCTGCAGTATTCCCTGCATATCCACCATCGCATAATATCCATAAAAAACCGTTTTTGTCCAGAACTATACTATTAGGTTGTAGTCCTACTGTGATAGAGTCTGTACAAGTGTTTTGTGTGATATCAATGACGTAAACCTTACGTTTAAATGACCAACTGCATGCAAAAACTTTATATTGCCATTTGACCATGCTTTCAGTTGAATTTCCGATGTGAACGGAGCCGGTTTTTTTATATGTTTTAGTGTTAATTATTGTAATATCGGGGCTATATAGATCGGAAACATAAGCGGTATTTTCATTTGTGGATAACAGGTGTCGAGGTGATGTTAAACCGCTTATCGTTGCTATATGTTTAGTAGTCGTCGGATCTATAACGTAAATCAGTCCTGAGTTATTGACGGTAATAAATCCTTTTTCATTTATTATCTTCATGTCCATGGCTACATCGCCCAACGGAGCCTGATTAGTGTTGTAAAAAATATCCTGTTGAATCTGCTTCCTGCTTTCATCGTAGAAACAAAGACTACTGTTTCCCCATGTGTAATTCCCTTCGCAGACAATGAAAAATCCACTGGAGCTTATGCTTGTTTCGATTGGCTTATCTTCTTTTTTACATGAAGAAAAGATGACCAATATAGATAGTATGATTATGAACTTCCTCATTAAATAGAAAATTTAAGGCTTATATTAAAATATCTTCCCGGCATAGCCTGCCATATAACAGATTGATAAGCTGTATTAAAAATATTGTTCACTTCCAAACTAAGTGTTGTGCCAATTTTCCTTTTTAGTGTATAACTGATACTGGAATTTACAATCAGATGAGGTTCTAAATAATAATTATCAGAATAGGTCATGGAATACTGCTTTGATAAATATTGGGCTTCAATAAAGTATCTGATTGATTTGTATGTAAATTTGAGGTTTAAATTAGCTATATGATTGGGAATATAGGGATTGTTAAGTATTTTATATTGGCCATCGTTGCCTTTTATGTCTTGTAAAGTATAATTGAGATTAGTCTGTACATTAAAAGCTGTATTGAAATCCCATTGGTTATCAATATTGAGAATAACTCCGTATAAATCTACATTTCTTATATTTTGTGCTTCCCAAAAACCAAATTGAGTTGGTGTCCAAAGTATCCAATCTTCTATTTTACTATAAAATAATGTAGTTGAGAAGTTTAATTGATGTCGTTTTTTTATTTGAGTGAATAAAAATGATAAATCATTTTGAAAGGCTTTTTCAGGTTTGAGATTGGGGTTTCCACCTGGAATATAGAATAAATCGTTCAGGCTGGGTAGTCTTTTATTAAATCCGACAGAGTGATTAATGGAAAAGTTTTTACTGACGTTGATTTTGCTTAAGAGTGCCGGCATAGCTGATATTTTCTTGTCAGCGTGAAGTAACGAAATAACCAATTTTTGTCTGAAATAGTTGGTCCATGATCTCTGAACATCCTGTGTAAATGTCATGCGTTGCTGAATTTTGCAAAATCCTTCATTGTACCTTTCATCATGATAATAACCATAATCCCTTGTATATTGTATATGTTCAGATAATTGAACGATTTTAATATAATTGTTACTCAAGCGAATTGAACAATAAAGGTTTTGATCTTTAGAATGACTGTTTATGGTTGTGACATTAATGTTTTCAATACTATGATTTAATAAATAGCCTAATGTGGTAAAGTTTAGCCCAGCTAATGCTTCTAAATTCCAATTGTTTAATTTCTTTTCAGCTTTAAAAGTGCTTCTATATGCCTGATTTGTTTGTTCTTCATAATGCTCTGATTTGAAATAGGCTGTCATAAGAGGTGAAATCTCCTTTTTAGAATTTGTAAACTGGTTAGCCCATATGAAATTGATATTTTTTATCCTGAAATAATTCGTATTACTGAATTGTAAATTTTGATAAGGAGAAGTTTGTTTACAGGTCAGGACAGGCAGAAGTGCTATATTTTTAAAATCAAATTGCTCTTTTCCTTTGCTAAAAAAGACGGAATTAATAGTTGAAAAACCAGATTTAGTAAAGGTATTAGATAATGAAACGTCTTCGTTTAAGAGGCTTTCCCATTGTAAAAATAAATTTGTGCTGTTTTTCAATGATTCTCTGGTCTGGGCTTCAGAGCTGATGAGCCCGCCTAAAGCTCCGTTGTTCATTTGTAAACTATTGATTCCATAATATATGCCGGTCTGATAATTCGGATCATTATTTAATTGTGAGTAATCAAATTGCCCACTCAACGATGATTGTATTGGCATTCCGTTCCAGATAACCTGACTATGCTGATTGTGTGTTCCCATGATGCTGATACTCTGCATTCCGCTTGAACCTTGCTTTTTTATCATGATAGCCGGCTCGCTTTTTAATACTTCGCCAATTTTATCATTGGAATGTAGTTCTACTCTAGTGCTGTCAATCGATTTACGCTGCCAGTTAAGAGATTTCTTTGCTTCAATAGTTATTTCTTTTAAACGAATGGTATCTTGTGCGGAAACTCCGTAAAACATTAACATCAATATGAAAAGAAGCCCGTTTTTCAATTTTTAATGAAATTTTTATGGATAATTGCTCTGTTTGTCCGAATCAAAACAGAATATAATCCTGATTTAAAAAAGCGAACATCAACCTGTCTTTCTCCTGATTCTTCTGTGATTTTTTTTCCATTGCAATCAAAAATAGTTAAGACTTCTATACTTTGCTCAGATTCTATATACAATAAATTGCTTACAGGATTTGGATAGATTTTTATGTTATTCATAAAATCACTTTCAACATTATCGGGGCAGGAATGAATAACTCCCACAGCGTCTAAATCAAATCCGCATGTATAAAACGGTGTCGGGTATGGGTCGTTGATAATATGACCCTGTGAATCGTACGAAGTATAAGCAGAATCAATACTTCCGACAACGTCAATGACTTTAATAAAACGTATTTTTGTTTTATTCAGGTTTATATCATCACTTATTTCGCTGATATCGAAAGGAGTTCCGTACATTGCCCTGTATTTCCCTGCCAGATTATTAATGTTTTCAGCTTGAAGTGTTCCAAAAGTTTCAATCTGTTGGTCAGTTGAAGTTTGCGAGATTGAGGGAAAACGGAACCAATGAATGCTGTCGCTACTAATTTCGACAAAAGCCAGTTCGAGGAAATTATCCGTAAAACCGTTTTCAAACACGGCAAAATCGTACCCGTTCTTATCACATACAGGCGGGTTAAAAATCAGTACTGCCTGTCCACTGTCACCGAGACTTACAACCTGATTGTCCGCTTTTCCAATGGCATCCTGTGCACTTCCATAACTTGCAAAACTGCTGTCGGGAATGGCAATATCAACATATCCGCGTTCAACGTAGCATTGTTTTGCCCAATCAATAAAAACAGAACTGTCGGCATGAATAGCAGTAGAACCTTCAATACCCGCAGCAGGGGGGAATTGGCATGCCCCCCTGAGGGATAAAGCGATGAAAATTATGAGTACGAAGCAAACTTTCATCTGTTATTTAGTTTTTAATGATAAGTTTTTTCACGGCAAAGTCTTTATTGGTAGCGCAAAGAATGTATTGTCCGTTTGGAAAATTTCGTATATCAAGATTTGAGACATTGCCTGTTTTTTCAATAAGTTTTTGCCCTGAAATGCTGAATAATTCAACTTTTGAAACATTCTGATTAAAGAAGATAAAGTCTGTTGCCGGATTTGGAAAAATATTCAAACTTAGCAACTCATTTGAATTTACTGAATTAGCA
>CAZDUU010000120.1:0-6296 GCA_964508675.1 uncultured Bacteroidales bacterium
TCAATGCGTACAGAAGGGTCAAACAGCGGTACTTTAGTACTGAGATTTATCCAATTGTCAACTCCGCCTAAATAATAGATTAATTTTGCTTTTCCAAAGGAATTGCTTGCAGCAAAACGACTTGCCCAAATCAATGTTCTGTGAATGGGCTGGTAGTGACGAATATCTATGCCCGAAACATACAATGATTGAAATCCGTTATTGGTTTGGTGATACGATTCAAAAAATAGTTTACCACGGGTTCCGAAAAGAATATTTATGCCTTTATTGATTGTGTTGTCGTAAATCAGTTCTCCTTTAAAACCAGCCCACACATTGCTTTCGTCTTTTTGATCAAGTGTCTGTATATCGGTTGAAAGATATGCTGTTCGATCGTATCTTAACTGGCTTGTAAAACGAAAAGCTGCTACCTGGTTGAACGGATAGCGCAAAATGTAATAAATTTCGTGTGTGTGTGTTTTTAAAGCAGCCGTGGATGATGACTTGTTAAGAGCCGATCTGTGAAAAACAATTTGTTTGTCGAGCCTCTTTTTTAAATTCTCAAAACTCAGCAAGTATTCATTACTGTTAAAATTTCCTGCAAATCTGACACCACCGGTTACTTTATAATCTTCAAACAAATCATTGGTGCCGAGTTTAAAAAATAGGTTTAATCCAGGATTAAAGTAATACGGACCACCGGTAAATGTTTGATACGAGTTACTTAAAAAACCAAAATCAACCTGACTGGTTAGTGAATTTGTGTAAAATGAAGTCTGGTAAAGCATGGGTTTCAGGTCAATAATAATTTCTTTGTTTTTATTTTCTTCTTCCTGTTTCAGATTGCCTTTAAGTTGATTTAACTGAAAATTAAAAACATAATGATTTATGTCGATTTTATTTGTATCGATGGTCATATTTGTAAGAAGACTGTCAATATTCTTTTTTTGTTTGGGTTGATTGTTTATGCTGTCTTTTTTAAATTTTTTCATATTTCCGAAAAAAGGTGATTCTGACGGGTTTTCAACTCCTTCTTTTTCCAGATCTTTTATTTGGGAAAAATATTTTCTTTTGAAATTAAACAAATCAGTTGTTTTATTTTCAGATGATTGGCTGTAATCAATAATGTTTCTGGAATAATTGGTCAGTGGGGTAGTTTCGGTAAAGTAGCGATAATGCGTGGTTGTGTCAATGAAGTTGATGACACTATCGTATTTAGCATGAAATTTATTGTAAAGGCCACCTGGATTGCTCAAAAGTAAAAATTCGTTTTTAGCAAAATAATAGGGTTTAATATCATCGGCAAAAGGACTGCTGGTGATGCGAGTCAGCGACGTATCTTTATTTTTGTAATCGTAAACAAAGAGATCATAATTATACTGCAAACTGTCCGATTTTAAACCTTGGTGCACGCGGTTTGATGAGAAAACAATCTTTTGCGACTGGTCGAAAAATTGTGGATAACGGTCGTTAGCGAGGTCATCGGTTATCTGTTCGTAAGAATTGGCTGCATTATTAAAAATAAAAATATCGGTCTTCCCGCTCTTTACTGCTGACAATACCAGGTTAAACCCGTTATGCGAAAATGAAAAATCGAGAATCTTTTCAACATTGAATAATTCTTTATTCGACAATTCCTTTGATTCAAGCTCGTATGTATATAAAAACTTTGTGCCATACTTTTCTACAATGAAAGCAACCAGTTTTCCGGTCGGATGCCAAGCAATAATCGGGTAGGAGTAATCGGTAGTCTGGTCCAGACGAACTCCCTGCTTATATATGCAAATGGACTTGCCTGTTCCTGTGGGTTTTATGTATAATTTAACACGTCCCATATAATTCGTCGAGTAAGCAACCCATTGTTCGTCGGGAGAAATACGTATTTCGCGTACCACACGATTATTTTTGATTTTTTTTGTAGCGTATGTTTCAGGAGGAAGGATACGTTTTGATTCGTCTTTCTCAAATTGTTGTTCATAGTAATCGAGCCATTCATGTGAAAGGTATTTCACCGGGAGTCCAATGGTATATAAAAAACCGGTTTCTACGTTTTTTGAAATACGTGTCAGGTAAAGAATATTGGGAATGGTTTGCTTTCCGAATTTTTTAGTGATAAAGAACCATATGGCATGACCTGCATAAATGGCATCTTTACCGGTTAGCCTATTGAATTTGTCATAACGATGGGTCAAAATGCCATCTCTTACACAGTTTTCTATATCTGAGTTCCACTCTTCTGACAAATAAGAAATTAACCCTTTAAAATACCAATCAGGCAGGTTTAACAGGGTTGAATTTGTAAGTTTTGCTTTAAAATCGCTACCATATAATGCCTGGTTAAGCATAATTTCAGCAATTGCAGCTCTTATTTGTTTGTCTAACATTCTGTGGTCGCCCTCATAATAAAGGAAGACCTTGTTGTCGATGTGTTGTGTGGTTCCTCCGATGTTATACTGATCGTTGCCTATTACAAGACCAATATTGCTATGGCGGAAGTCGCTCAAATTGTTATAAACAAGGAAAATGATTCTCTTTTGTAAGTTGGTTCCAACGGTTGCTTCTATCTCCGGTATAAATTTACCGGCTTGCTGTGCCACATAAGCCACCAGATTATTCCCGTTTTCGTAAAAATATACATCGTATGACGGAAGACGGTAGTATTGCCAAAGAAAAGGCCGGTACTGAACCCTGTTTTTGCCAAAATCGGTTTGCATGCCATTGTAAAACTGTGCTTCAGTCCAAAATGGTAAAGCCAACAATAGCATCAACAACAATTTTTTCACTGACATAAAACCTTGTTTCAGTTTAAAAAACGGTTTTTATAAAACCTCCAAATTTAGTGAATTTTGATATAAAAGTACAAAGTTTTTGAATGACAAAAAAAGAGCACCCAGATATTATAAAATCACATTCTACAAAAGAAGATAAAATTAAAAAAAGAAATATCGAAGTGAATTTGTTTAACTAAAGAAAATTGAAACTCTCTGAAATTAGATACAGAACATTAGAAAATGAAATGCCAATGTCTGATTCACTAAATATCTATAAGTTTTAAAAAAAGTGTATTTTTGTACTATACAAAGCGTTGAAACTGTAAAATCAAATTAATGCTTTAAATATTGTTTTTTCATATGAATTAGTAAATATAAAAAGTAACTAATTAATTTTATGATACTAAGTACTTATCTTGAATGTGAGATTGAAAAATTAGAGGCAATGAATCAAGCTTATTCTAATAATCTTACCACAATTTCAATTGCTATTGCAATATTTATTGCCATAGTTGCAGTAATAACTTTTATTTTTGGATATTCGCAACCTCAAAGGTTAATGAAAGAAGTTGGAGATATTAAGACAGAAATGGAGGATTATAGAAAAAAAATGAAAAAATTAGATGAATTATTTCTAAAAAATACAGAATTGGAAGGAATGGTGCTAAGAAGTTTATACGAGGGAGCAAAAGATGATAATTTTTGGAAATTTATATGGTCAATTAGGTATAGCCATTGGTTTTATAGAAATAATCATATTGATGGGTTAAAGGTTAGGGTTGCTCAAGCTTCTAAAGACTTTGACAAAGCGACGAATATATCTCGAGTTAGAGATTTCGAAAACCTCGAAAATTTAAAGGCTCAATTAAGAGATTTGGAATCTGTTGATAGCCGGGAAATAAAAATAATTATGACTCAGATTATTACAAAGTTTTATGATGTTTTAAAATCTAATTAAATGTAATTTTCTCTAAGTAATAATGAAACTGATTTTTTTAATATTTTTTCCGTTTATTACACTTTGTCAGCAGGAATCAAGGCTAGATTCATTTGCAGTTAATATACCTGATTCTATGACCTTTTCGCCAAATAATTTTGCTTACTATATAGGTTCAAATTTTAAAAATGATAGTGAAAAAGTCCGGGTTTTATATGTCTGGGTTACTACAAAAATAAAATACGAAGAAAAAATTACAGATTCATTAAGAAATCAAGATTTAGTTTCATATGTTTTAAAAACAAGAAGTGGAAAATGTAAAAATTATTCGGCATTACTGACAAGTGTATGCGATTTAATGAATATAGAAGCTTATTCTGTTTTGGGATATACAAGAATTGACAGAAAAATTGACACAAGTTACGATCATGCTTGGAACATTATTAAACTTGATAATGAATATTTTTTATTTGACCCAACTTGGGACTCAAAACAAAAACAGTATAATTCAATAAAACAAGAATATGAATATCTCTACTACAAAAAAAACTCAAATTACTTTATCAAAACTCATATGCCATATGATCCTGTTATGCAATTGAAAAACTACCCTGTTTCACACAGGGATTTCTTTCAGAATAAGCAAAATGGAAAAATTTATATAGATTTCAAAAAAAGTATATCAGAATATTATCAGTTAACCGAATATGAAAAGCTTCAAGCTATGCTAAAAAGAGCTGAAGAGAATGGTATTGGTATTTCTGAGTTAAGGGGGTTATATAGCAAATTAAAATACTTTATTTCAATCACAAATAAAAACTAAATTAAAAAAGGGAGAATGTCTCCCTTTCTTTTATTCCTGTTCTTTTGTCTGACTTACAACGTCAATGCTGCGTTTGATAAATCGGCTGAAGGCTTCGCCTTTAAGCAGATTGTGCGATAAAAGTGCAATGTCTATCAATTGCTTAATGGTTGTGTGGTTGGTTCCGAATGTTTCGAGTTTTTCTTTCTTCTCGCTGCGGAATTTATCAAGCTCTTTTTCTTTATTTTCCAATGCTTCTTTATCTGCCGTTGTGATTTCTTCTTCTTTTTTCTTCTTTTGCTCTTCTTTCAGCGTTTCTACTTCTTTATTCAATGGCTCTATTTTACCATCAAGCTTTTTGATGTCTTTCGATAACTTTTGGTTTTTTTCGTCAACCAGTTGTTTAATCAAAGGATGCGAAGCATTTACTACCATGGAATACATATCGGGAAGTCCGCCGTACATGTTATTGGGTGAGAAATGTGCCATGTCTTTCATGCGTCGCATGTATTCGCTGCGTGTAATGATGATGGGCAAATCGTTTTCGCTCATGGCTTCGTAAGCAATCATAAACTCATCCTTGTTGGGTAATGCTCCAAACAACACCTGACGGAAATCGCTCTGATCACTTTCGCTGAGTTCTACTTTTTTCTGCTCTTCTTTTTCTATGAGTTTATCAATAGTTTCGGCATCAACACGCTTAAAAGAGGTCTTGGTGAGTTTTTGCTCAATATGATTGATAAAGTGCAAGTCGAGTTGTCCGTCAAAATATAAAACATCATAACCTTTGTTTTTGGCGAGTTCTATATAAGAGAACTGTTCTTCTTTGTCGGTAGCATACAGGTAAATGGTGGTTCCGTACTTTTCGGTCTGGTTTTCTTTTACCAGTTTTTCATATTCTTCGAAAGTAAAGTACTTACCTTCGATATTCTTTAAGAGAGCAAACTTTTCGGCTCGTTCATAGAATTTTTCGTCTGACATCATGCCATACTGGATAAACATGCGCAGGTCGTCCCATTTCTTTTCAAATTCATCGCGATTGTTTTTGAAAGTATCGAAAAGCTTATCAGCTACTTTTTTTGTGATATGCGATGAAATCTTTTTAACATTGCTGTCGCTTTGCAAATAACTGCGTGATACATTCAGAGGAATGTCGGGAGAATCAAGAACTCCGTGCAACAGCATCAGATAATCGGGAACAATTCCTTCGACCTGGTCCGTTACAAAAACCTGGTTGCAGTAAAGCTGAATCTTATTTTTCTGAATATCGAAACTGTTTTTAATACGCGGGAAGTACAGAATTCCTGTAAGGTTGAAAGGGTAATCTACGTTTAAGTGAATATTAAACAACGGCTCTTCGAAAATTTCGGGATAGAGTTCGCGGTAAAAAACTTTGTAATCTTCTTCGTTTAATTCGGCGGGTTTACGTGTCCAAAGCGGATTGGTGTTGTTGATGATATTGTCTTCGTCGGTATCAACATATTGGTCTTTTTTCCATTCTTTCTTTTTTCCAAAAGCTATTTCAACCGGCAGAAACTTACAATATTTATTCAGCAGTTCGTTGATTTTGTTTTCTTCCAGGTATTCCTTGTTTTCTTCGTCTTCAATATAAAGAATAATGTCGGTTCCGTTTTCTTTACGTTCCGTTTCTTCCATAGAATATTCAGGTGAACCGTCGCAAACCCATTTTACTGCTTTGGTGCCTTTTTTATACGATTTTGTAATAAGTTCGACTTTGTTGGCTACCATAAAGGCAGAATAAAAACCTAAGCCAAAATGTCCGATAAGGTTGGCTTTATCTTTATAT
>CAZDUU010000121.1:0-6288 GCA_964508675.1 uncultured Bacteroidales bacterium
TGCAGTTGCGGTGTTTCCGCCGTAATGGGTGTAAAACTCCCTGAAAAGTATGCCGACAAATGCCCTGATAACTTTCAGGAAGTTACAGGTGTTGGCTTAAAAGTTTAAAAGCTAAACGGATTTAATCACATTTAAATATATTTCTTTATTCGCTTCAACCGAAAAGTTTTCAAGCACTGTTTTCCTGGCATTTTTTCCTATTTCGCGGGCTAAATCAATATCATTTATTATTTGGAGAATATATTCTACCCATTTTTGCACATCGTTTTTCTCCACCAGAAAACCATTTTCGCCATGCTTTATTATTCTGTAGTTTGCCCCAATTGCCGTTGCTATGGTAGGAATTCCCAATGCCATGTATTGCAATGCTTTCAGTCCGCTTTTTCCGTAAACCCATTGTTCAAATGGCAAGGGGTAAACGCCTATATCAAAGCGAGTCAATTCTTTAACCTCATTTTCTAAATCCCAGGAAATTGCTTCGACCGGAATATTTTTATTTTCAAATGAAAAATCTTTATTCCCGATGACCAATACTTTAAAATTGACTTGCTGATTTAGCAATTCATTAAAAACGGGTTCCAGTAATTTCAAATAAACTGATGTACTGTGACTTCCGCTCCATCCAATTACAATCGGCTTACCAAATGCCTGATATTCCTTAGTTTTATAAATTTCAGTGTTGATAGTAGATGATATGTCGGTAGTTTTAGAGTTGAATTTACGGACAAACTTATCCAGAACAGGAGTACAGGTAATAACATGATCTGCAATCCGCATTAAAAAAATCATTTTCCGGGTTCCTTTCAGTGCTTTGAAGCTTTTATTTGCATCGCTGGAATGGCCCAGAAAGACCATATCATCTATATCATAGATTATTTTTTTTGACAGTAGCTTTACCATCCGTTCAAAAAGCGGGAACCCTAAAGGTGTAACCCATAGATGCACATATACAATGTCATATCTGCGTAATCTGAACAAATCCAGAAAACGAAGAAAGTAACCTATAACGGTATAATACGCTTTTAGAAACAAATATCCGTTTTTATAAAGTATTTTCCAGAATTCAGGTATGACGAACGAAGATATGGTGATTTCGAAACCATTTTCTTCAAAATAATCATAGTATTGCTCAAACTTAAGCCGCTGGCTTGGTGCGCAGTTAACCGGGTAAGGGCAAAGAACCAATATTTTCTTTTTTTTATTGGTTTTCATTGATTACTTTTTTATAAACTTCAGAATAAGTGTTCACAGCCAAGGTTAAGTCATATATTTCCTTTGCTTTGCTTCTTATTTCAGATTTATAATTTTGTTTCAAATTTAGTTTATTTATCGTATCTGTAAAAATCTCATCAGAAAAAGAGGAAATGCAATAACAGCCCGGAATTTGTTTAGTGTGTTGTGCCAGATCTCCAATATCATTGCATAAAACCGGAATATTCATAGCCAAAAACTCTGCAAATTTAGTTGGTGAACTGCTCATTTTAGAATAAGAGGGTTTAATGAACATAATACCCAAATCTGTAATTGATAAGTATTGTGGAATCTCATCATGCCTTACAAAACAGTGACGGATTGAACTTTTATCAATGTTGTATTTTTCGGCAACGCCCAATATTTGTTCAATCGGCTCAGGACTGATAAACAGAAAAACAGCATCGGGGTATTTTCTGAGCAATTGCTTAAAAAATGCCATCATTTCATCCAATAAATACCAGGTCCCCAACGAACCTAAATATGTTAAAACAAAACTCTGGTCGCTTATGTTTAGCTTTTCACGAATCTGCGATAGTGTAACAGTTTCCGGATCGAACTTGCTAAAATCTGTAGCGCAAGGAATTACCGCAATTTTTTCTTCAGGAACTGCCGGATGGAGTTTTAATATTTCTGATCTTGCTTTTTCGGTCAGCGATATAATTGAATCAGAACTACTTACAAATGATTTTTCTTTTTTCTTAAAATAGTTGTAAACGTTTTTATAAATCGGGTTGTTCAGGTTCCAGATATTGCCATCCACACGCTCATCTGCCCAAAAACCACGCATATCAAAAACAAATTTAATATTTCTTTTCTTTTTAAAGCCAAGTCCAACCAATGATGTAATATAGCTCCGGCAGTGAATTAATTCAACTTTTTCTGTTTTTAACAGCTTTTTAACAGCTTTATTTAATTTAAGTATATCCAAAATGGTTGAAAACACAGGTGGTTTCTTGGTATAAGATAAAGGAAGCCAGGTGATATTATTTTGCCTGCATATATCTTCAATGTATTTTTTATTTGCCTGAAACCGTTCTTTTTTTTCAAATGAAATAATATAAAATGAATACTCCTTACTAAGACCAATAATGTATGGTAAAATCTGCGATTGTCCCAAAGGATCGGTTAGCCCGTCGTATGTTAAATATAAAATCATTTTCCCAAAGTACTTTTATCAGAGATCACCTTTTTTTTCAAATGGTATTTGTTTCTGATGAAATAAACGAACAAAAGAGCATCAAACAATAAAATAATATCTGCCTGAAGTACGTATCTGACTTCAAATGGAGAGTGAGTAAAGCTAATAAACAAATACCATATTATCGGGAACATTGTCAACAAAGACAAATATAATTTTCGGATAAAAATAAACGAGCCTATTAAACCCAAAATAATCAACAACGTTCTATATATAAATAATAATTTCAAAAAAACTGAATTATATGTAGCTGTTTTCACTTTAACAACGGCTCTTTTTAATGTAATTAACGGAGTAATAATGTAATATTTAAAAGGATGATTTTTTATATAAGAAGCTTTTAATTTATCAAAACCATTTGCAATTTCTTCGTTACAAGACTCTCCGGAAAAAGGGGCGCTGTTTTTCCAAAAATAAAATGAACTTCCACAATTTCGACATAAATAAATTAAAGAGTCAAAGAGTTGTCTTTCATCTTTATTACTAAAAACAAAGTTTGGCACTTCTATCCTATCATCACTTTTTGAAATCGTAGCTACATATTCATTTACCTTAAGTGAATAAGGCTCCCATGAATTAACCCAGGAACGAAAAGCCACAAAATCCTTTTGAAAGTTAAAATAGCTTGAAGAAGGCATATTAAACACTACTATTTGCTTATGATTAATATAATTTCTTAATGGCCAAAACGAATATGAAAAAACAAATGCGGAACTAACAACTATTATAAATTTGAATTTAGATGATAATTCTTTTTTACCAATGATGCTTATAATTAACAGAGGAAATAATAAACCAAGATATGGTCTGGTTAATGTTGCATATGAGATTACTGCTCCTAAAATAATGTATTTCCAGAAAGTATCTTTTCGGATATAGAAAATCCACAGTATTAATATCACCAGGAAACTTGCAAATGCCTCAGTACCAGTAATTGTTAACCATATAATAACAAAGGGATAAAGTGCATATATCCCCCCTCCTAAAAGCGAAATCTTATCATTATTCGTAATTTTTTTCAGAATATCATAAATCAGCTTTATTGCCAGAATATCCATTAATATTTGACTTATAGCAACTGCTATATATGCATAAGACTCACCAAAAATCAAATAATGTAGTCCCCAAAAAAATGGATAACCAGGCCCTCTTCCCATGTATGAACCAGGAGAATCAAGCCAAATGGCATAAGACCCGTTTTCCCATAAATTTATAAACGAATCTGTGTATGAAAAGCTGTCGTGATTTACAAATATGTCACTTCCGTATAAATATCTTGCGCCAAACAACAAAAACATTATTCGGACAACTGCTCCAATAGCAATAATTATCCATAAATAATCTTTTTTATTTTTAATAATCGTTATCAATATTGACGTCTATTTCACAATTGAACCATCGTCAGTCGATATAATCGGGCTTACGGCTGTTAACTTTCCTGCCAGGTCTTCAGCAAAAAGAACCATTCCTTTTGATTCAATACCCTTTATTTTGCGGGGTTCTAAGTTTGCCAATAAACAAACCTGCTTCCCTATCAACTCTTCGGGCTGATAGCAATGAGCAACTCCTGACACAACTGTACGTTCTTCGAATCCAACCTGTAAAGTAAGCTTTAAAAGTTTATCTGTCTTAGGCACTCGTTCGGCATGCTTAACTGTTGCTACGCGAATATCCATTTTAGAAAAATCATCGTATGAAATATTTTCTTTTACAGGGACATATTGCTTTTCGGCATTTTGCTCATTCAATAATTTGGTTTGCTGAAGTTTTTGCAATTGTTTTTCAATCGCATCATCTTCTATTTTATCAAACAACAATTCTGCTTTATTGATTACATGTCCGGCCTGAAAAACAGGTTTTGCACCCACCATTTCCCAGGTATAATCACTGAGATTAAGCATATTTTTCAGTTTTTTAGCCGTGAAAGGTAAAAACGGTTCACCTAAAACAGCTAATAAACCTGTAATTTCAAGAGAAACAGCTAAAATGGATTTGACTCTTTCCATATCTGAATTTGCCAATTTCCAGGGTTCACTTTCGGCCAGATATTTATTTCCAATACGGGCAATGTTCATGTATGATTTTAATGCTTCGCGGAAACGGAAATTTTCAAGATTTTCTTCTATTTCCTGTTTTGTAGCAGCAGCCTGTTTTAAAATTTCCATATCCTGCTCACTGATATTTGAACATAATGGAACTTTCCCCTCAAAATATTTATGAGTGAGAACAAGCGTTCTGTTTACAAAATTTCCAAGTATAGCAACTAACTCGCTATTATTTCTGGTTTGAAAATCTTTCCATGTAAAATCATTGTCCTTTGTTTCGGGCATATTAGCAGTTAAAGCATAACGCAGCACATCCTGTTTACCCGAAAATTCTTCTAAATACTCATGCAGCCATACAGCCCAATTTCTTGAAGTCGAGATTTTATCACCTTCGAGATTTAAAAATTCATTTGCCGGAACATTTTCGGGTAAAATATAAGATCCTTCTGCCATAAGCATTGAAGGAAAAACAATACAATGGAATACAATATTGTCTTTTCCGATAAAATGCACCAAATATGTATCTTTATCTTTCCAATATTTTTCCCAATCGGGAGTTAACTCTTTAGTAGCAGAAATATATCCAATCGGAGCATCAAACCATACGTAGAGAACTTTTCCTTCTGCCCCTTCAATTGGAAGTGGGACTCCCCAATCCAAATCGCGGCTCACAGCTCTGGGCTGAAGACCTAAATCGAGCCAGGATTTACACTGACCGGAAACATTTGTTTTCCATTCTTTATGTTCTTCGAGAATCCATTTTCTTAAATCAGGTTCAAATTTATCAAGTGGAAGGAACCAATGTTTTGTTTCTTTTAAAACCAATGGTGAACCACTGATTGCACTTTTTGGATTAATTAAATCAGTAGCATTCAGCGAGGTTCCACATTTTTCGCACTGATCGCCATATGCACGTTCATTTCCACAATGCGGGCATGTTCCGGTAATATAACGGTCGGCTAAAAATTGATTTGCTTCATTGTCAAAATACTGTTCCGTCACTTTTTCAATAAAAATACCTTTATCATACAATTTTTTGAAAAAATCTGAAGCTGTGTCGTAATGAACTTTATTAGTTGTTCTTGAATAAATATCGAAAGATATTCCGAAGTCTTCAAATGATTTTTTAATAATATTGTGGTACCTGTCAACTATATCCTGAGGGCTAACGCCTTCTTTCATCGCTTTTATTGTAATAGGGACACCGTGTTCATCGCTTCCACCAATAAAAATCACATCTTTGCCTTTATTCCTCAAATAACGCACATAAATATCTGCCGGAACATAAACACCTGCAAGATGCCCGATGTGAACCGGTCCGTTTGCGTATGGTAATGCGCTGGTAACTGTGTATCTTTTCCACTCTTTTTGCATAATATGAAATATCTTTACTAAATTTGGACAAAGTTAGAAAATAAATGCATAAGCCACTACCAGTATTAAAAAAGGGTGATAAAATCGCTATTGTAGCACCTGCAGGAAAAGTAGATAAAAAAAGCTTAGAAAAAGGCTTAAGTATTTTACAATCATGGGGATTAGAGCCACATATAGAAAATAACGTATTTGGTAAAAACACTTTTTTTTCTTCGCCCGATGAAAAACGAATTCAGGATTTTCAGGATGCGCTTGACAACGATGCATATAAAGCTATTTTCTATGCGAGGGGCGGATATGGTAGTGCCAGGATCATTCATCATTTAAACTGGGATCATTTTATCAAAAACCCAAAATGGGTATTAGGATACAGCGATGCAACCCTCATTTTATCAAAAATCCAGCAACTCGGATTTC
>CAZDUU010000122.1:0-6282 GCA_964508675.1 uncultured Bacteroidales bacterium
GTTTTCCATCCTGATAAGTAATTTGTTGTTTTGGTTTGCCAGATGGATAGTATCCTTTCCATGTACCAACTCTTATTCCATGTTCAAATCTTCCTTCTTCAGATTTTACTTTATTTTCGAATATTATCCAATACCCATGCTGCTTCCCGTCTCCATCCATTTTATTTATAGTATCATTTTGTGAAAAAATAAAAATGGGAGATGAGGTGGTCATCAGAAACAAAAAAACTATATGTAAAAAAGTTTTACCTATCATTTTCGCATTTTTAAACGAAACGACTTAAATTTGGTTTCAAAAATAATTCCAAAAAACGAGAAAAAAAGTGATTTTTTTACTAATTTGTAAATAATGCATAGGAACGAGGAACGATAAATTTTGTTGAATCTATGTTAGCGTCTGATAAAGAGGTTATTAAAACTGTGGTTTTTAGGTCTCTTAATAAACTTCGTTCTGATGTTTCAATTGGCATATATCCGAATGAATTGGGTATTATTTGGAAGTATTTATTTACTTTAGAACTGGAATTCCAAACCTTTGTCAGGTAATAATAAAATCCAAAATTATTTGAAGATACCCAATATGTAATTTCGGTATTTTCTTTTGTATTCTTTACCCGCCATTGTTTACACCTCATTCCGAGAATATTTTTTTCATTTTCGGATTTAATAATTTTAAAAGTACTGTCGAAGCTTGATTTTTCTTCGGGAATAGGCATTATTGAGTATAGCTGGCGCTGGTGATGCAGAGCAATCATTTCATTTGTTTGTAAATTAAACAAATATGATTCTTTATTTTCGTTGCCCTGAAATTTATCAATTCTAACTTTGCTGTTATGGACAAATACATTATAAGTAATAGTATCAAACAAGTTTTTTTCAACAAACTTAATTTCACCATTAAATTTGTTTGTAAAAACGGGAGGAACATCATTTCGGATAGAGAGCGCTGCTAACTCGGGTTTTGGCGCACTATCAATTTTCGATGGTTTATTATCACCCGTAACAGGCTTACAATTTGAAATAATAAAGATCGCCGCAAATGCAAGTAACAAAAAAAATCCAACACTTAATAAATTTCTTTTCATGCAGCAAAATTACATTAATTAAATAGGCCTTATTAACTAATTTGACTAAATCTACCTTTTATACTACGAATGTTTAAAAAAGGTTTATCAAACTTGATAGAAAAATGAGTTTTATTGACGAAATGAATAATTAAATTGATGAAATGTCAAAAAATGTCGTTAACCTATCATGTTTTTAGAATCTACCCATAAGTCAAATTGCTCATTGGTCACTAGTCCAAGTTCTATTGCTGCCTGCCTTAGTGTAAGTCCTTCAGAATGTGCTTTTTTTGCTATTTTTGCAGCGTTTTCGTATCCAATATGAGGGTTTAGAGCCGTTACCAGCATTAATGAATTTTCGAGATGGTTCTTAAGTGTTAGTAAATTAGGCTCTATACCAACTGCACAATTTTCATTAAATGAAATACTGGCATCAGCAAGCAGACGCAAAGAGCGTAAAAGATTAAATATTATCAACGGTTTATATACATTTAATTCGAAAAATCCACTCATATCACCCAAAGTAATTGCAGAGTCGTTCGCAATAACTTGCATACAAACCATGGTGAGCGCTTCTATTTGAGTTGGATTTACTTTTCCGGGCATAATAGAACTTCCGGGTTCATTTTCTGGAATTATTAGTTCCCCGATACCACTCCTGGGACCTGATGCCATTATTCGGATGTCATTCGCAATTTTATTTAGAACGGAAGCAGTTTGTTTTAAAGAGCCGCTTAATTCTAGCATTGGATTGTGTGATGCCAGTGATTCAAATTTGTTTTCGGCTGTTTTAAAAGGTAAGCCGGTTAATTCTGCAATAACCTGCGCAACTTTTTCTGCAAATCCTTTGGGGGCATTAAGGCCTGTTCCTACTGCTGTGCCGCCAAGTCCAAGTTCTGATAAATGCGGAAGGCAATTTTCAATAGATTCTATGGAATGGTTAAGCATAGCCACATAACCGGAAAATTCCTGACCAAGAGTAAGTGGTGTCGCGTCCATCCAGTGTGTTCGCCCTATTTTAATTATTTCGTTAAAAGCATTTGATTTTTGTTTTAATGTGCTATTTAAAAGTCTGAGCGAGGGTAAAGTTTTCTTAGTAACTGTTTCATATGCCGCAATATGCATGGCTGTGGGAAAAGTATCATTTGAACTTTGCGATTTATTGACATCATCGTTTGGATGGAGATAAGTTTTCCCTTCGCCAAGTTTGTTTCCTGAAATTACATGTGCCCGGTTCGCAATAACTTCATTAAGGTTCATGTTCGTTTGAGTTCCGCTTCCTGTTTGCCATACAACTAATGGGAACTGATCGTTTAATTTTCCTTCGAGTATTTCATCACAAACCTGAACAATTAAATCAGTCTTGTCTTGCGCTATCTTTCCGAGAGCATTATTTGCAATAGCTGATGCTTTTTTTACAATGGCCATGGCATAAATAATTTCAATCGGCATTATGTCTCCGCCAATTTTAAAATTATTGACGGAACGTTGGGTTTGTGCTCCCCAATATTTATCAACAGGAACTTCCACGGTTCCCATAGTGTCTTTTTCTATTCTTGTTTTCATGGTTTTTTTCTTCAAATATAGGATAAAAAATTATACGATGACAAAAAACATGATTTGCGTATTATAAAAATATATACCTTTGAATCGTTAAAACTTAAAAATTTTGAACAATGAATATTCCTACAAATTTAAAGTACACACCAGATCATGAATGGATCAGAAAAGAAGGTAATGTTGCTTATATTGGCGTAACCGATTTCGCTCAGGGTGAATTAGGTGATGTTGTTTTTATTGAAATAGAAACTGTTGGTGAAGATTTAGCTAAAGGTGATGCCTTTGGTACAATTGAAGCTGTTAAAACGGTTTCTGATTCTTACATGCCAGTTTCTGGTAAAGTTGTGGAAAAGAACGAAAAACTAGATTCAAATCCCGATTTAATCAATAAAGATCCTTATGGCGAAGGCTGGATGATAAAGATTGAAATTGCTAATCCTTCAGAATTTGATGAACTTTTAAGTCCTGAACAATATCAGGCTCAATTAGGTTAATTTTAGATGATAAATATTTGAAAAGCCGCAAACTGCGGCTTTTTTTATGCTTTTTTATAAACAGATTCGTAAATATTAATCCAATCTTCAACCGTCATCTTTTTTGATAACAAAGCAATAAGTTCAAAAGGTATTTGATTTGGATTTTTAAATCGAATACAACTTTTTCCAATATCAGGCTTTGTTTTTGAATATTTTGAAAATTCTTTTACAAACCAATCTAAAAGATTCTTATCTGAATATAATCCCATGTGATATATTGCTATATAGCTTTTTTGAGAAGCTATACTAATAAAGGGCAATGGCAGGGTTGGGTTTGCATGATAGCCTTTGGGATAAATTGTATGAGGGACAACATAGCCAATCATTCCGTAATTCATTACTTCTGAAAAGCCCTCAGGAAGATTTCCCTTTATCGTTATACGAAGTTTTATCAGAGCATTTTTTTGTTCCTCCTGAACAAGGGCAATATATTCATCAGGTGTGGAAACACTTGTTTTCATGCTAATTTAATTTATAAGAGACCGGGTGATTCAACATGATATACTGAGTGTCTTTTAATTTAAGTATTTCTTTTAATTTTTGTTTATTCATACTTGCTCTGGGTCTGGTTGACAAACCAAATGATGAACAGAATAAAGAAATGTTTTGAGAGACCATTCCGGCATCCATTGCTGCCCATTGTATTTTAAGAGAATCGTTGCCGAATTTGAATCTTGAAATGTCAGATATTAATAGACAGACAAGTGGCGGAATTATACTATCAGATGGTTTTTTGGAAAACATCTCTCTGCTGTCTGCATTAGAAATATGACGGAGCATTTGCTTTTCAGAATCGAATAAATAAATTCCGGATTTTATAAATACAAAAATATCAATATCCTGCGCATTTAAAGCAGATGGAGCTGTTTTTTTCTTTTCATTTGGGCGATTAATTCCATTTGCAGCCCACAATAAGTTAGATAAATCCTGAACCTTAATACTTGTTGTATCAAACTGATTGGCAGAGGCTCTTGATTTTAGTGCTTTCATTAAAGTAAGCCCATTTGTTGTATCGGGCATTGGCAGTAAAATGTTTTTTAATAACTGAGCATCAATATTGTTCGATAATAAGATAAATATATATAGGTATAGATGGGAAAGATTTTTTTTTAAAGTGAATACCATATTATATGTTATTTAACCAAAGCAATGCATCTGCTTCAGATGAAAAAACCATAAGTTTATAGTCTATTTCAGCAAGTTCTTCACTAACAATTATAGCAAAAGCAGTGTTTGTGGGGTTTGAATGTACTACAGCATGACGAACAGAATTAAACCGGTTTAGTTTATTTTTGGCATATTCAACTAAAACGGGCAAATCAGTTTCGCTAAAAGTGATGGTTGATGATATCGCAGATTCAAGTATTTTTAAATTATTGGGTAAGTAATCGGTTTCTTCTAAAAATTGGAGAGCATTTAGCATGCTATTTAGCGAAACATTTTCATCGTCATTTACAAATAAAATCCCATTAAGTTGGTTATAATGGACATTTTTCATAGTTGTCTGAATTTTTGTTGTTGGGTTTACTAAAGTAATACTTTCTTTGAAAGAAAAAAATGATGTAATGAATATTTATTGTAAGCTAAATTTATAAGTAATGGTCCCTCTTTGTAATTCGGGGGCATCAGGTTTTGCATCAAACTTTGCTTTTAGTGCGGCACTGTAAGCAGCATCGAGGTAAGCCTTTGTTAGTATGGTAGAGCCTTTTATTCCTGCGTTTGCCTTTACAACACTTCCAAAACGATCAACGTAAATTTCAACAACAACTTTGCCTTGTTCATTTCCGGGATATGTCGGTCGGGGAAGTCCCCCTTTTAATCCTCTGCCGCCTAAATTATATGAATTGCCTCCACCATCGGGACTTCCCTGATGGCTTAAAGCGTTAGGATCACCATTTGGATTTCCTTGGTTTCCGACTCCTTGTCCATCACCTTCGCTATTACTATTTGAATTCTGATTGCCCGGAAATAAAGCATTTTGATTAACTTTAGGTTGTGTTTCCTGGGTTTGAGAGGTCTGATTATTTGTTGGCTCTGTTTGCTTGGGTTTTGTATGATCTTTTTGTTTGATAGCAACTGCTTCTTCAAAATTTTGGGTAAGATTTGTTTCTTCGTTATTCTGAGGATTGGAATTGGCTTGCACAATATTTTGATTCGGTTCAATATTTCCGCTGCCGTCGTCGGTAGTCCCGAAATTAACTAAAATTCCTTTTTCGCCGGGAAGCGGAAGGGGTGTATGGAGTCCGATGTACAATAATAAAAGAATAACAGCTCCATGGAACAGAATTGTTATTATCAGACTGCTTTTATTTATTGAAGTTGCACTCATTCGGGTTGTGTTGCTAAAATTAATTTATATTTATTGTTTTTTGCAATGTTCATTACTTTTACAACTTCTTCAATGGGAACTGTTCTGTCCGTGTGCAAAGAAATGGTAGGTGCTTCGTCAGGATTGGCCACGGGTCCAAGTTTTTGCTGAAGAACTGCTTCTAAGTTTTCAATACCTACATTTTGTGTTTCTACATAGAATTGCAAATCAGCAGTTATTGATATTGTGGTAATTGGTTTGTTTGCCTGAACCTGATTATTGCTTCGTGGTAATAATAATTTTAAGGCATTTGGTGAAATAAGGGTAGATGTTATCATGAAAAAAATGAGCAGCAAAAATACCAGGTCAGACATGGTAGATGAACTAAACTCAGTGCTAATTCTATTTCTGGAGCGGATAGCCATATTAAATTATTTTACCGGTTCATTTAATAAATCCATGAATTCTGTTGTACTTCTTTCGAGACGATATACTAAATTTTCAATTCGAACTACCAGGTAGTTATATGCCATATAAGCAACAATTCCGACAACCAAACCACCTACAGTAGTTACCATTGCTTCATAAATACCACTTGAAAGCAGTGTGATGTCAATATTGCTTCCGGCATTGGACATGTTATAAAATGCTCTTACCATCCCGGTAACTGTTCCTAAGAACCCTAGCATAGGTGCCGCTCCGGCAACAGTAGCTAAAAGGGCCAAGCTTTTTTCAAGATTGGCAATTTCTAATTTGCCGACATTTTCAACAGCTGCATTAATATCGTTAAGAGGTCGTCCGATACGGTTGATTC
>CAZDUU010000123.1:0-6279 GCA_964508675.1 uncultured Bacteroidales bacterium
CTCAGGCAAAAGCTTTGAGCGCTCATTTTTAGTCTGCAAACCTGAAATTTCGACCTGCTGCTGCAAAAATGCCAAAAAAGGATTTTTAGCAAGTGCTGAACTATCTATGGCATTTTTAAGTTCGAGTTTTGTCAGAACCGTATCAGAAATTAAAACCGGTTGTTTTTCGCACAGAAGTGTTTGCAGTTTCTTTTTATAAATCTCAATATCGGCCAACACTTTATTCATCTGATTTTTTATTTCGAAAAGCTGGCTTTCGGCTGACATTTTCTCCAACAGAGTTGTTTCAGCTTTTTCGTATCTAAGCAATGCCGATTGCTTAAAGTTCTGAAAAATGCTATCCTGTTGCCTTAGCAATTGGAGTTTTGAGTAAAAAAACGAAAGCTGAAAATAAACAGATTTCACCTGATTTGCCATTTCAATCCGGGTTGCCGAAAGTTTAATTTCAGCACTTTTGATATTGGCATTTGCCAGACGGTTCTGTGTTGCATAAACAGAAGGAAAGCTAAATCCCTGCGAAATTTCCCAGTTTTCGTCTTTTGCAAATGAATTGGTTTGTCCATTGGTATAATTAAGGCTTGTTCTGCCAAAATCCCAGGCAGCAGATTTTAAATACTTCTGTGACTGGACCTCATAATTCGAAATTTTGATTAATCCGTTGTTTGATAAGGTCTGATCCATTGCCTGCTGTAAAGTATATGTTTTTGGCGGTGGGGTTTGTGCCCGAGATTTATTTGTCAGAAAAAGTGAGCCTGCGAACAAAAAAGCAATAATTATTGCCGGATTTATTGAAGCTGTAGGTTTGTGTTTTTTTCCCTTTTGTTTAAAGAGGATGTATAGAACCGGCAAAACTAACAAAGTTAATAAGGTAGATGTGATTAAACCGCCAATAACCACTGTTGCCAATGGTTTTTGTACTTCAGCACCTGCCGAAACAGATAGAGCCATTGGCAAGAAACCAAGCGATGCTACGGCTGCCGTCATTAATACCGGACGCAAACGAGTTGATAATCCTTTCAGAACGCGTTCATAAATATCTGTAATACCTTCCTCACGTTCAAGCCGGTTGAACTCGGCAATAAGCACAATGCCATTAAGTACGGCCACACCAAACAAAGCGATGAAACCAATTCCGGCTGAAATACTAAAATTCATACCTCGCAACCAAAGCGCAATAACACCGCCAATAGTAGCCAGCGGAACAGCCGAGAATATTAATAAGGTTTCTTTTAATGAATTGAATGTGAAAAATAAAATAATGAAAATCAGCAGTAATGAGACAGGAACTGCAATCGCCAATCGTTCTTTAGCAGCTTCAAGGTTTTCAAACTCACCGCCAATGGTAGTATAATACCCGGCCGGAAGTTTGATTTTTGTATCCAGCATTTTTTGAACATCGTCAACAATTGACTGTACATCACGATTACGAACATTAAAACCTACCGTAATACGTCTTTTAGCATTTTCTCTGGAGACCTGTGCTGTTCCGTTTTTAATTTCAACACTGGCTATTTCGTCCAGTGGAACCTGCTTGCCGGAAGGTAAAGAGATATAAAGATTCTTCACATTTTCCAGTGATTGACGGAAGTCTTTTTCAAGCTTTACAACTAAATTAAAGCGTTCTTCTTCTTCGAAAACCACACCTGCCGAACTTCCTGCAAAACCGGTACGTAAGACTTTGTTGACATCACATATATTTAAACCATATTGAGCTATTTTTTTGCGGTTGTAGGTAACCTGTATTTGTGGCGCTCCAGTAACCTGTTCAACCTGAATATCTTCTACACCGTCAATTTTTTGTATCAGTTTTTCAATTTCCCCTGCATGAAATGAAAGGCTATCAAGATTATCGCCAAAAATTTTAATGGCAACATCCTGTTTTGAACCGGTCATCAGCTCGTTGAAACGCATCTGAATGGGTTGCTGAAACCCAAAATCAATACCGGCAAGAATGTTTAGTTTTTCTTTCATTTTTTCAGCCATTTCTTCACGGGTTTTAGCTGTTTTCCATTCAGATTTCGGCTTCATTACAATAATATAATCCCCTGTTTCCATGGGCGTCGGGTCAGTCGGAATTTCAGCTGCACCAATTTTACAAATCACATGTTTAATTTCGGGAAAGTTCTCCATTAAAATTTTATTGGCTTTTTCGACTGTCTCAACCGTATTCGTCAGTGATCCACCCTGCAATGTAATTACGCTTGCTGCCAGATCACCTTCATCAAGTTCCGGAATAAACTCGCCTCCCAGACGGAAGAAAATGATTAAACTGAAAATAAAGAGCACCACAGAAACCATTACAAGTTTAATTTTATTGTGCAAAGCAAAATGAATTACAGGATTAAAAATGCGTTGTATTCTGCTCATCAATTTGTCTGAAATATTACGTTTATGCGAAGTTTTTTTACTTAAAAATAACGATGAAGCCACCGGAATATAAGTCAATGAAAGTATCAAAGCACCTAATATTGCAAAACTAACCGTTTGAGCCATCGGGCGAAACATTTTCCCCTCAATACCCACTAAAGCAAGAATCGGTAAATACACAATTAATATAATCATTTGACCAAAAGTGGCCGAACTCATCATTCGCTTTGCAGATTGCTTAACCTCAATATCCATTTGCGTTTGATTTAACCGGCTTATGCCTACATGGTGGGTTTTGCTCTGAGAAATACGGTGTACCACACTTTCTACAATAATGACAGCCCCATCCACAATCAACCCGAAATCAATAGCCCCCAGGCTCATCAAATTACCGGAGACACCAAAAACATTCATCATTGATATGGCAAAAAGCATTGCCAGCGGAATAACAGATGCAACCACAAGACCTGCACGAACATTCCCCAAGAAGAGAACCAAAATAAATATTACAATTAAGCCTCCTGTTAAAAGATTATCTTCAACAGTTCCAATGGTACGTTCCACTAATTCTGTGCGGTCTAAAAACGGCTCAATGTAAAGACCTTCGGGTAAGGATTTCTCGATAGATTTCAGCCGTTCTTTTGCAACTTTAATTACCTGTGAGGCGTTGGCACCTTTTAGCATCATCACAACGCCGCCAACCCCTTCGCCAATGGTATCGACAACAAAGGCTCCATAGCGGTTTGCATGGCCAAACTGAACAGTAGCCACATCACGGATTAAAACAGGAACACCATCGGGATTTATTTTGACTACGATTTGCTCTATGTCGTCAAATGATGAAATCAGACCAATACCACGGATAAAATAAGAAGTAGGATTTTTTTCAATATATGCTCCGCCTGTATTTTCATTATTTTTTTCCAGCGCATCAAATATTTCGGAAACGGAGATATTCATGCTCTTTAAACGATCGGGATTCAGGGCCACTTCGTACTCTTTCACAAAGCCACCATAGCTATTCACCTCGGCAACCCCCGGAGTTCCGGCCATCTGACGTTTAACAATCCAGTCCTGAATGGTTCTTAAATCGGTAGCTGAGTAGCGATCTTCATATCCTTTTTTTGCCCGGATTGCGTATTGAAAAATCTCGCCCAGTCCGGTTGACACGGGTGCAAGTTCTGGTTTTATGGTTCCATCATGTAAATTTTCATCAATTTCCTGTAAACGTTCAGTTATCTGTTGCCGGGCCAGATATGTATTTACTTCATCTTTAAAAACAACCGTTACGACAGATAAACCTAAACGTGAAATGGAGCGAAGTTCAATAACATCGGGAATATTAGACACTGCCACTTCGATAGGTGCTGTAATGAATTTTTCAACTTCTTGTGTTGCAAGCGTTGGTGCCTTTGAGATAATTTGAACCTGATTGTTGGTAATATCGGGAACTGCGTCTATAGGTAAATGAGTAACAGAATACACTCCCCATAAAATAAGTGCAAGAGTGAATAAACCGACAAGAACCTTATTTTTTATAGAAAAATTAATAATCTTTTCAATCATAATTCTAAAATTTAATCTATTAAACAAATGGATTTAAAATCAATCAGGCTAAATCTTAAAACTTTGAAATAACAGTATAGTTATCATGAGAAGTTCATGACAGAAAAGAAAAAACCGGATTGATATGGATTAAATTTTAGGCGGCTGCCAGATAGGGAGTGAAATATCTTTTATTCCATTTTCTTTTATTGAAGATAAGAATATTCCAGGAAGTACATGGACGAAATCCGATGTGATTTTTATAGAAACAATCGTATTTACATGACAACAATTACAGCAACAGAATGGAGAGCAGTTAGGACATTCTTCGTCGTGACTATCTGAAGTTTTTTCTGTCTGATGCTTGTTTAAATGATTTCCACATTCATCCTGACATGGGTATGCGACTAAAATAAATATATAAGCAGATATTATGAAACAGATTAATCTCATGACCCAAAGGTCGTTTATTTTTTTCTTTTAGACAAATACAAAGTGCAACATTCCAACAGCTTCTTATTAAAGTTTCTTAAATAAAAAAGGGACTGCATTGCAGTCCCTTCAGCTAATTTAAAACAAGTATTTATTAATAAATACCCTGATCAATCATTGCACTGGCAACTTTCATAAAGCCGGCAATGTTTGCACCTTTAACGTAGTTAACATAACCATCGCTTTCTTTACCGTATTTAACACATTGACCGTGGATATTAATCATAATTTCGTGTAAACGATGATCAACTTCTTCTGAACTCCAGCTGAGTTTCATTGCATTCTGGCTCATTTCTAAACCGCTTGTTGCAACACCACCAGCATTAGAAGCTTTTCCAGGTGAGAATAATACTTTATTCTTGTGGAAAATTTCAATAGCTTCGGGAACACAAGGCATGTTAGCACCTTCAGTTACACAGATGCAGCCATTTTTAACCAAATTGTTTGCATCAGCTGCTGTAAGTTCGTTTTGTGTTGCGCAAGGTAATGCAACATCACATTTAACTTCCCAAGGATGTTTTCCTTCATGGAATTCAGCACCTTTAAATTCGAATGCGTAAGGTTTAACAACGTCATTGTTCGAAGCGCGAAGTTCGAGCATGTAGTTGATTTTTTCGCCACTGATACCATCTTTATCATAGATGTAACCATCCGGACCAGAAATGGTAACTACTTTTGCACCTAATTCAGTAGCTTTGCTAGCTGCGCCCCAGGCAACGTTACCGAAACCTGAAATACAAACGGTTTTACCTTTGAAATCCATACCTTTGGTTTTCAACTGTTCCTGTGCGAAATAAACAACGCCAAAACCGGTAGCTTCGGGACGAATGAGTGAACCACCCCAATTAATACCTTTACCTGTTAAAACGCCAGAATTTTCGCGAGCTAATTTACGATACATTCCGTATAAGAAACCGATTTCACGACCACCAACACCTATATCACCAGCTGGAACGTCAGTTTCCGGGCCAATAACTTTCCAAAGTTCTAACATGAAGCTTTGGCAGAAGCGCATAACTTCAGCGTTTGATTTTCCTTTAGGATCGAAATCGCTACCACCTTTTGCACCACCCATAGGAAGAGTAGTCAAAGAGTTTTTGAAAATTTGTTCGAAACCTAAGAATTTCAAAATGCTAAGGTTTACAGATGGGTGGAAACGTAAACCACCTTTGTAAGGTCCGATAGCGTTGTTGAATTGAACACGGTAACCTAAGTTAACATGAACATTACCTTTATCGTCTGTCCAAGGCACTTTAAAGGTTAAAATTCTATCAGGCTCAACTAATCTTTCGATAATCTGAGCTTGTTCAAATTGCGGATTTTGGTTGTAAATTTCTTCAATTGATTCCAAAACTTCGCGTACTGCCTGTAAATACTCAACCTCTCCAGGATGTTTTTTTTCGAGGTTGCTCATTATTTTTTCTACGTTCATTGTACAAAAATTTTTTGTTTAGCGATGCAAAACTATAGCTATTATTCAGTTAAAAAAATGAATCCCGTCAGTCAGAAATAATGACTTTAAACATGAATTGTTTGCACGTGCAAGATTATCAATGTGTTATATTGGCTTCCGATGCTTCATAATGCGCTAATTATCTGTTTAATAACATCATGATTTTCATCAATTGAAATAATCAAAAAAATCAATATCTTTGCGCAAAACATTTATTTTCAAGCAATGCGAAATATTTCTGATAACGAGTTAGTTAAAAATTTAGAAGAGCGGAAGAAAGAGTTGGCATGTATTTACGAGACAGAAGAAATTTTGCTTGATTTTTCACTTCCATTAAATCAGATCGCCACAAAAATATGCTCTTCGATTGAAGCCGCAATGCAGTACAACGAAATAGCCCGTTGTCAGATTATTATTAACGA
>CAZDUU010000124.1:0-6278 GCA_964508675.1 uncultured Bacteroidales bacterium
ATGTAGTTCCCTATACAAGGGTTAATTTCACTATTTATTTAAGTGACCCTGATTTTATGACTTTACAAACAATTGGAAACCATGTTTTTGTTACGGGAGGAGTTTGTGGAATTGTTATTTACAGAAAGTCTCAAGAAGAATTTTCGGCATTAGAAAGATGTTGCACTTATAACCCCTCCGAACGTTGTGCAGTTTTGATGGACAGCACTAATAGTAATGTTTTAATATGTCCCTGTTGCAACTCAAAATTTTCGATATGGGATGGCTCTGTAATGTCTGGCTCAGCAGAAAGATCACTTACTAATTACCAGACCATATTTAACGCAGAAGAAAATACTCTAAAAGTTTATAATTAATTCGCTTCTAAAATCTTAAACAGTTCGTCCAATTTGGGGGTTAGAATAATCTCAGTCCTTCTGTTCTTTGCTCTTGCTTCGGGAGTTTTTGCATTTTCCAGCGGAAGATATTCACTTCGTCCAACTGCTGATAAGCGTTTTGGATCTATTTTCGAATTATTTAATAAGATTTTTAATACAGCAGTAGCTCTTTTGGTGCTCAAATCCCAATTGTCTTCAACAGCTCCGTTTCCTTTAAACGGGACATCATCTGTGTGCCCTTCAATCATAATATTGACATCAGAATTTTTTTCTAAAACGGCAGCCAGATCTTTAATGGCTTTTTGTCCTTTGGCATCTACTTCCCATTTCCCTGATTGGAAAAGCAGTTTTTCTTCCATTGACACATAAACTTTTCCGTTTTTATGAGTAACTGTCAGGCCATTTCCTTCATACCCTTTAAGTGCTTTAGCTACCTTTTCTTTTAGTGCTATAACAGCTGAATCTTTTTTATTTAAAATTCCCTCTAATTCTATCAGTCGGGCATTTTTCTTCTCGAGTTGGTCTGTTTTACTGTTAAGCTCTGCCATCAAAGAGTCAACATTGTATTTCTTTTTATTTATCTCACGCTCCATGGCTTTTAACGCATCTTCTTTCTTTAAAAGTGACTCCTGCAATTGCTGTAACTGGCTTAACAATTTTTGATTTTCGCTGTTTGTCTCAAAATTTTTCTTTTTCAACAATGAATTCAGCTCTTCATTTAATTTGGTCATTCTTGCCAATTGCTCTGCCTGACTGCGCATCGAATACCCTTTTGAAGCAGTATCAAGGTTTAAATCGCTAATTTGTTTGTTCAGCTTGCTCATTAACTGCTCCATTTCTGTTATTTTTTCAGTCATTTCTTTGTTTTGGTTCTTTAAATAGCCTCTTTCATCTTCGCATTGCTCATTTTTTGATTTTAAATCCTTATATTGCTTTAATGGGACACACGAAATAAAGCTAAAACTTATAATAGCCAATAAAATAATCAGAAAATTTTTAGTCATAGTACAGCATTTTTTACAAAAATAAACAATGCCCAATCTTATTTTGGGCATTTGAGTTAAAACATATCAACAAATGAATGTTAAAAGTTAATTTAATGAAGGATTTACAGGTATATTAAGCCAAAAATGAAATTTCTTTTCAAGCAAAACAACATTTCTTTTCCATAAGACAGAAATAGCATTATCTTCAAAATAAACTTCCTTGCTAAAATAATTAACAATCCAGAAACCCTTTAATAATTCTTCGTTCAATTGATTTTTTGCCCATCCGGAATAACCTACAAAAAAGCGAACATCATTTGGGTCTATCATATTCGAGACCATCATTTTGTGAAGTTCATTAATATTTCCACCCCAGTATAAATTCTCTCCAATTTTTTTTGAATTTAAGAGATTCTCCTTCGCCTTATAAATAAAATGGACTGAATTTGTAGCAACTGGCCCTCCAATAAAAACAGAAGATGTAAATCCTTTAAAGAGTGGTAATAATTGCTGAATAGTGAAACCCGAGTGTTTGTTTAAAATATACCCTATAGTTCCATCAGCATTATTTTCGACTAAAAGCACAACAGAGCGACCAAATATGCCTTCATTCATTAGCGGCTCAGAAATCAAAACTCTTCCCACTCCTGGTTTTAGCCTTTGACTGATCTTAAAAATATTAGGTAAAGTGGTCATACTTTTATTATTTTAATAAATTGTTCATATTTATTTAGTATTTTTGAACAATTATTTAATTTCGAGCTTTTATGCAAATGATTTGCCAAAAACTAAAAAACTGTTTTTTTGTCATTCTTTCGATTGCTCTTTTTTCATGCACCTCCCAAAAAAAGATGATTTATCTTCAGCATTTAAACGAAACCGACAGCCTGATTCAAAATATGTATGGACAGGATATATACAAAGTCCAGAGTGGCGATATTATTTTTGTAAGCATTTCCAGTTTAAATAAAGATATCAATGCATTGTTTAATGCTTCTGACTTTGTATCAAATTCTTATATAAATGAAATTTCACTTTATTATAAAGGCTATCTGGTTGATGACAGCGGCAAAATCAATATGCCGGTTATTGGTAAAGTTAGAGTTACAAACAAAACTCTCAACGAAATTCAGGAAATGATTCAGGTTAAAACCCTAGAATATTTCAAAGAAGTTTATGTTACAGTAAAATATGGCGGATTTAAAGTTACTATTCTTGGTGAAGTAAAAAAACCCGGAGTCTTTTACATGTATAATAATAAAGTCAGCCTGCTTGAAGCATTAGGCGAAGCCGGAGACTTGACTGATTACGGAAACAGAGAAAATATTTTATTAATGAGGATAAATACTAAAGGCATTGAAAATCACAGAATTAATCTTTTAGATAAAAATATTATTCAAAACCCTTATTTTTATATTCATCCTAACGATGTTATATATGTAGAGCCGGTAAAGACAAAAGCGTGGAAAATGAACTCAGCTAATATCTCAATAATTCTTTCATCCATAAGTACACTTGTCCTCGTTATTTCTTTTGTAATTAAACTGTAATAATTTATGGATCAAAATATTATTCAGCAACAACAAAGCGAAAATATTGATATTCAGAAATTCCTGATGAAGGTTCTTGCAAACTGGTATTGGTTTGCGCTAACAGTTTTTATAGCAATAAGCATTGCCTATTTTATTAATCGTTATTCAGATCCGGTCTTTAAACAAAGTGCTTATGTTTTAATTCAAGACAAAGAAAATACACTTTCGGGCGGAATTGAGAACATTCTTGAGGAGCAAGGTATTATCAGAAGAACCCGAAAAAAAGTTGTTGAGAATGAGATAGCTGTATTAAAGTCTTATAAAGTGGTAAATGAAGCTATTAATAAACTTCCGGAATTTCATATCACTTATTTTTCTGTAGGAAGAATCAGAACAGTTGAAAGATATAAAAATTGTCCCTTTATTGTTAAGGTAGACACTTCTATTGAAAATACTACCGGTATTCCTATTTACTTGAAACTAATCAACAATAATGAATTTTTATTACAGGTAGATAAAGACAAAGTACTAAACAAAAAAATGAGCTTTGGCGACTGGTATAAAAGTTCTTCATTCTCATTTCAGGTATTACTTAACCCCAATTTTGATATTAGTACCATTAACGAAAATCAACGTCAATACTTTTTTATCATAAATGATCCCAAAGATTTAACAAAGGCTTATAGAAACAAAATTGACATTTCTACCACTGACAAAAAATCAACGGTTATTGAACTTTCTACGAATGGTCTGGTTCCTCAAAAAGAAGTTGATTTCATTAATAAACTTTTAGATGTTTATATTGAAAACGGATTATCAGAAAAAAATCAGATAGCTCAAAATACTATTAATTTTATTGATGAACAACTGCTTGAATCACTGACTCTCTTGAAATAAATGAAAATACTTTAAAAAATTTCAGACAGAGTAATAATTTAATTGATATATCAAAAGAAGGTAGCGCCCTATACGACAGGTTAACAGATGCACAAAAACAAAAAAGCGAATTACTTGTAAAAAAGAGTTACTTAGAATATCTAAAGAAATATCTAAACAATAATAATGATATTTCTAAAATGGTCATCCCCTCATCATTGGGGATAGATGATCCTGCTTTAATGGAATTAATTAAACAACTTATCGCTCTTTATCAGGAAAAAAACACTTTTTTAATTACCGCAACCGAAAAGAACCCCGCGTACGAAGCAGTTGTCAATAAAATTGAAGAAACTAAAAAACTACTCATAGAAAACAATGCCATGCTTCTAAAGTCAACTGAAATAAATATCAGTGAAATAGATAAGAATATCATGGAAATTGAGAATGGTTTTAAACAACTTCCGGCGACAGAAAAAGAACTTATCAATATACAACGAAAATATACTCTTAACGATCAAATATACACTTACTTACTTACAAAACGAGCAGAAGCAGGTATAGCTAAAGCATCCAATATTCCTGACAATAAAATTCTTGATTATGCTTCTATAGACACAAAAGTTCAGATTGCTCCAAAATACTCACTAAACTACATGATTGCGATTGTTTTAGGTATATTATTCCCCTTGATTATTCTTGTTTTAATTGACTTTTTCAGCACGACTATTTCTGATTTGTCGGATATTGAGTCAAAGATTAAGATCCCCATTATCGGTTTAATCGGGCACAACCATAAAAATATTGATTTTGTTGTATTTCAGTCGCCCAAATCAACAATTGCGGAATCGTTCAGAACAGTCCGAACCAATATTCAATATCTACACCCCGACAAAGAAATGCCATCACACGTAATTGCCATCACTTCTACTGTAAGTGAAGAAGGAAAAACATTTTGTGCTCTTAATATTGCCTCTGCTCATGCTCTGTTAAATAAAAAAACCGTTATTCTGGGTTTAGACCTCCGGCGTCCCAGAATTCATGAAACAGTTAATGTAAGCAATACCGTCGGAATAAGCACATATCTGCTCGGGAACACCTCGCTTGAGGATATTATCATTCAAACAAATCAGGAACATCTCTTTTTTATTCCGACAGGACCGGTTCCTCCTAATCCGGCCGAATTACTTGAAAGCAAGAAAATGCTTCAGCTAATAGAAAAATTGCGCAGTATGTTTGAAATCATAGTAATAGACACACCACCTGTTGCCTTGGTTACCGATGCCCTCTTGATATCAAGATATGCAGATACAAATGTGTTTGTTATCAGACAAAATTACAGCAAGAAAAATGTTATTGGATTTTTAAACACAATAAACAAAAGTTATACGCATACTCTATTAACACTGCTTATTAACGACGTCAAAATAAATTCTTACTACGGGAAAAGCTATAGTTATTATGGCTCATATGGTTATGGGTATGGATACGGTTATGGATACGGATATAAGAAAACCGGATATTATGATGATGAAGAAGATTTTGTACCAAAATTTACTTTAAAAAGAATTTTTGAAATTATTTTCCCGTTTAAAATAACATCTAGAAAAAAATAATATCTTTGAGCAAATAATTAAACGATGAAAACCATTGACCTGTTTTTAGTAGATGATCATGAAATTTTTAGAAAAGGCTTAAGGTTGCTTTTGCAGGAGATTCCATTTGTAAATATTGTAGGAGAAGCTTCGTACGGCGATGAATTTCTAAAAAATATAGGAAAAACAAACCCTGAAGTTGTTTTTATGGATATAAAAATGCCTGGAATCAATGGCATTGAAACGACAAAAAAAGCATTGGCCATAAATCCCGATATTAAAATAATTGCACTCAGTATGTATGGAGACGAAGAACATTTACAAGCCATGTTAGATGCCGGTGCAAAAGGATTTCTGCTTAAAAATGCTTCCAAAGAAGATTTAGAACGATCCATTTTGTCTGTAATGAATGGAAAAAATTATTTTTCTGAAGATCTTATTTCGCTCTTAGCCAGCCTTTATATAACACAAAAGCAAATCAAAGAAGCTGAAAAGGAAGCTCCTAAATTTTCTGAAAGAGAAGTTGAAATATTAGATCTAATCTGTAAAGGCTATACCAGTATTGAAATAGCCGAAATGCTCGGGCTAAGCAACAGAACTGTTGATGGACACAGGGCTATCATGATGGAAAAAGTTGAAGCAAAAAATACCGTCCAACTGGTTACTTTTGCCATTAAAAATAAACTCGTTCAAATTTATTGATTCGTAAGTATTTTATTGTAATTTTCTGAATTATTTATAACCTCTTTTGCCTTTTTTAAAGCAGGATCAGTTCTTAACATTGCAAGTATTCTCCCCTTCTGATAATAATATCTCTCTGCTATTTCTTCCAATAAAAGCTGTTTTACTTCTTCCGAAAATATTTTAAAATCGTTTTGTTTGTTTTGTTCAATCTGCAGCTTTAAATGTTCC
>CAZDUU010000125.1:0-6269 GCA_964508675.1 uncultured Bacteroidales bacterium
CATCTACGATAAAATGGATAAATTTAATACCCATGAATTTAAGTTGGAACAGGGTGATAAGGTTTATCTTTTCTCCGATGGTTATGCCGACCAGTTTGGTGGTGAAAAAGGCCGTAAACTTATGTACAAGCATTTTAAAAACCTTTTGCTGGAAACAGCTTCGGTCGATATGCATCAACAGGGAATGCTCCTCGAAAACAGATTTAAGCAATGGAGAGGAATCTACGACCAGATCGATGACGTAACAGTGATGGGAATTGAAATATAAATTATTTTAAAAATTTATTTTTATAACAATTTTTTACTCCATAAAATTTTACAATAATATTAATTGACTTATTTTTGAATAAATTATTTAAAGTATGATTTCCATATCACACCACTTTAAAGAGCACATAAATCCTTTTATAAGAGAAAATAAAAAAATTATTACCCGGTTTATTTTAACCATCTTCTTTATTATTCTCGGAATCTGGTTTATAAAACACGAACGTGCAGAACTTGGCCATGTGGCAACTGTTTTAACAACAGCGAATTGGGTTTGGGTTTTGACCGGTGTTTTGCTTACGGCATTATATATCATATTGCAGGGACAGATGTATGTTTTTGCATTTGGAGCAAATCGATGTAAAGTTTCATTATTAGATTCAATCATACTCTTTATTAAACGAAATTTGATCAGTGTCTTCTTACCTGCTGGGGGAATCGCTTCATATGCATTTTTTACCGGAAAAATAGAAAGTAAAGGAATAAGAAAATCTCAAATTCTTTTCGCTTCAACACTTTACGGCTTTGTTGGAATTTTAACAGTTGTAATTGTTGCTGTTCCCGCATTTCTCTATGCTATTGTTGATAAGTCAGTAGGTTCCGGTGACTGGATTGCCTTATTTGTAGTCCTGGCATTAATTATTGTTTCTTACTTAGCTTATCGTTCCATCTTAAAGAAAAGTTTTATATACAGAACCCTTGTGAAATTTATTCCGGCTTCTGAAGTTTTTTTAAGCGATTTACAAAACAACACCATTCATAAATCAAAATTTATATTAACAATTATTACTTCTGTTTTTATTGAGTTAACAGGAATTGCGTTTATAGTTGTGGCCATGATGGCACTGAACTGCTATTCGTCATTATACATGGCAATTATGGGCTATATTGTTTCCGTTATTTTTATGATAATCTCACCATTTTTGCGGGGGCTTGGAGCAATAGAGCTATCCATGGCTTATGTCCTTACCCGTTTCGGATTAGGAAATGTTGAAGCCATTGCCGTTACTTTTTTATATCGTTTCTTTGAATTCTGGTTGCCATTAGTTGCAGGTATACTCTCATTTCTTGCCAAGGTAAATAAATTGCTGATGCGCATCTTACCAGCCTTGTTTTTGATGGGGCTGGGAATAATTAATATTATATCTGTTTTAACGCCTGCAATCTCAGAAAGAATGAACGTTCTTAAGGATTTTTTACCTGTTGAACTGATAAATGCCTCCAATTATCTGGTCATTATTGTTGGCTTGTTCTTACTTGTAACGGCTGCATTTATGTTAAAGGGATTACGTACAGCATGGATTTTTGCTGTTTCGCTTAGTTTGCTCTCACTACTGGGGCATCTGACCAAAGCTATTGATTACGAAGAAGCTGCCGTTGCCTTATTAGTGATTTTTATACTGATTGCTACGCGCAAAGAGTATTATATAAAAACAAATCCAAAATTCAGGAATGTCGGATTGCAGACATCATTGCTTTTGGCTGTAGCCACGTTTGTTTATGGAATTGTAGGATTTTATTATCTGGATAAAAAACATTTTAATATTGATTTTAGTGCTTTACAATCAATTAAATACACGTTTCAGAATTATTTTCTAGCCGGAAGCAATGAGCTGGTACCTGTTGACAGATTTGCAAAAGATTTTTTGATTTCAATAAATATCAGTGGTTTTATTTCTATTGTTTTTCTGGTATATACACTGGTCCGTTTTTATGTTCCGGTGAAAAATGTAACAGAGCAGGAGCTGGCAATGGCAAAGGATTTAATCTCAAAGTACGGTAAGTCGTCCATGGATTATTTTAAGTCCTATTTTGATAAAATGTTTTTCTTTTCATCAAACGGAAAGTCATTTTTAGTTTACAGAATTTCTTCAAACTATGCAGTTGTTCTTGAAGACCCAGTATCTGAAAATAACGAAGAAATGAAAAAGTGTATTATAGAGTTTGACGAATACTGCTACGAAAATGGCTTGAAAAGTATTTATTACCGTGTCCCCGAAGAATCAGTTGAAATATACCGTAGTACTCAAAAGAAAGCATTGTTTTTAGGGCAGGAGGGAATTGTCAATGTTCAGAACTATACACTGGAGGGTGGAAATAAAAAATCGTTAAGAAATGCTTTCAAAAAGATAGTTGAAAAGAATTACAAGCTCAATATATTTGAACCGCCCATTAAAGACGGTTTATTGCAAAAGCTTAAATCAGTGAGTGATGAATGGCTTGAATATAACGGACGCAAAGAAATAATTTTTTCGCAGGGAATGTTTGTATGGGAAGAATTAAAGCAGCAGGTAATCCTTGCTGTTGAAAACGAAGAAGAGAAGATTGTGGCATTTATGAATATTATACCTGATTTTGCTAAAGATGAAACAACCTATGACTTATTCAGAAAAACCAAAGATGCTCCCGGCGGTGTTATGGATTTTATGATGGTTGAATATTATAAGTATGCAAAATCCAGGGGATTTAGTTTTGTGAATCTTGGATTTGCACCAATGAGCGGGATTACCGACCCTCACACTTTTTCTGAAAGGTCGTTAAAGTTTGCATATAACAAAATCAAATCATTTTCGCATTACAAGGGTCTGCGCGAGTATAAAGAAAAATTTGAACCGGATTGGTACAATAAATATCTTATTTACCAACACGATTTTGATCTTATATATATTCCAACAGTATTGACTAAAGTGATAAAATCGTGAGCTATGAAAAGATTTTTTTTAATTGTCGCCGCAATTGTATCATTTGATTCGGTCCTAAAAGCAGATAAGGTTGATTCTATTCCTTATGGCTCTTTTGGAAAGATTTATATTTATCATCCGGAAAAAGTGCCCGGTGCTTTTGTAATCTTTATTTCAGGTGATGCCGGCTGGAAAGAGGAAGTCATAAGCAAAGCAAAAAATATGGTAACGCAGGGAGCTATGGTTGTGGGTATTGATATTAACCGATATTACAGAAACATAAAAGCTTCAAAATCAAAATGCATTTATCTGGCCGGCGATTTGGAAGATATGAGCATGACAATTCAAAAGAAAAACAAATTCAGTCAATACCAGAAACCTTTGCTGGTAGGATATTCCTCTGGTTCAACATTAGCATACGGAGCTTTGGCACAGGCTCCGGCTAATACATTTAAGGGAGTTCTGGCATTAAGCTTTTTTCCTGATGCCGAAATATCCAAACCTTTTTGCAAAGGCTCCGGACTCGAAGTAAAAACATTAAAAGAAGGAAAACTGTATTATTTTAACCCGAACTATAATTTAACCGCTCCTTTTATTATTTTGAACGGTACTGAAGATTTAGCCTGTAAGACGGCCGATATTGAAAAATATATCGATAAAATGCAAAATACTGAATTAATAAAGCTTCCAAAGGTAGGACATGGTTTCAAAGTAGCAAAAAACTGGCTTCCTCAGTTTATGAACGCTTATAACAGAATTTTGAAACAATTTGACGAAGCTGCTCAAAAACAGGCAGGTTTACAATTGACTCACGCCATTCCGCTAAATAATCAGTTACCTTTAATTATAACTCAATCAGCAGTGAAGGGAAATCTTCCCATTGCTTTTTTTATTTCCGGTGATGGCGGTTGGACAAGTTTTGACCAGGGAGTTAGCGACAAATTAGCTGAAAAAGGGATCTCAGTCATTGGCCTCGATGCGCAAAAATATTTCTGGGAAGAGAAAAATCCACAGCAAACAGCCAAAGAAATTTCGTTGGTCGTTGAACATTTTATGCAACGATGGGATAAAAATTCATTCGTCCTGGTTGGATATTCTTTTGGTGCCTGTGTAGCTCCGTTTATTGCTAACGATTTTGCCGACTCACTTAAAAACACACTGAAGGGAGTCTATTGCTTTTCGCCTGATGCTACCGGCGATTTTGAGATTATGTCATGGATATGCTCTCTATGAATGTAAAGCGTAAATACGACGTCATTGCCGAGTTAAAAAAAATAAAATCACTCAACCCTTTATGTGTATTTGGAAATGAAGAAGATACCGATGACATTAAACCGTTCAGTCAATCAGGAGTGAAAATGAAAATATTGCCCGGTTCGCACCATTACAACGATGATTACCAGGCAGTGTCAGGGATTATTATAAAAGATTTACCACCCGAAAAGTAGATGATGTTTAATAATAGGAAGTACATACGATTTATAGCTTACCTCTGTATTTTGGTTTGTATAGGTGAATTTATTGTGATGTTCATACTAGGAAGCTATTACCCCGGTTATAATCAGTTGAAAAATACCATGAGTTCGCTGGGAGCTTCAATAAGTCCGGTTTCCGACATTATTTCTAGTTGGTGGATATGGGTAGGTTTTATGTTTATTTTTTTTGCTGCCGGGTTAAAAAATGCTTTCACAGAACATAAAAAGTCAGCATGTATAGCAGCATGGGTGATTGCCATATATGGAATCGGCGAGGGGATTGGTTCGGGTCTGTTCAAGGCCAATCATATTGCCGGTGAACCTACATTATCGTGTATGATTCACGATACAATGGGGGGTATAGGAGTAGCAGCCATACTGATTTTTCCTCTTGCAATGATGAGAGTAATCCCAAAAGCTGAAAATAGGTTTTTCAATATTTTTTCGTGGATAGTTTTTGTATTGGGTTTAAGTTCCATTACACTCTTTTTGTTTCGGTTCTCGCCCGATGGAAAAGACATTCTCACTGTTTATCAGGGATTATGGCAACGGCTGTTTATGCTGATTGAGTATGTTTATGTGATTATTATTGCTGTAATGATGATTCGGAAAAGTAATTCAAAAGTAAAAAAAAAGGATTTAGAGGTTTTATTGTAATTGAAAAAACTTTTGAATCAAAAAGATAAAATTATTCATTTAGAATCAATGTTTTATATATTTTTTCAGCATTAAAAACAGATCATTTTTACTTACAGGTTTTGTGATATAGTGATTGCATCCACTTTGAATAGCCTTTTCACTATCACCATACATTGCATAAGCTGATTGACCGATGATTGGGATTTTCTGGTTAAAAGTTCTTATCTGACGTGTTGCTTCATACCCATCCATATCCGGCATTTTCATATCCATTAAAATTAGAGATATTTCTGGGTTCTTTTTACAAATTTCTATAGCTTCAGCACCTGTTTGGACATGAATTAATTTATAATTTGTGTTTGCCAATAATGCTTCAATATATTTGTAACTATAGAAATCGTCTTCTGCAATCAGAATAGTTTTTTCACTAATGTCTTCCTGAATACTCATAGTAATCTCCGGGATATTATTTTCAAAATCTGAAATTGGAATAAAGGGCAATGAAACATAAAATGTGCTCCCTACATTAACAATTGATTCAACAGTAATTATGCCACCTAATTTTTCTGCAAAAGCTTTTGCAATAGATAGTCCCAGACCTGAGCCTTCATAACGACTGTTAATTTTGCTGTCAGCCTGATTAAAGCGATCAAAAATCATATTTAATTTATCAGGTGGGATTCCTATTCCACTATCCTTAACATAAAAAGTAATGGTATGATCTTTAATGTCACACCCAAACTCAATAAACCCTTTGTCTGTATATTTTAATGCATTATTAATGAGATTAATTAGAATTGATTCAAGTTTGTTTTTATCGCTCTTAATAATTGTAGTATAAGAAACTCTATTATTAACGATGAAAGTTAAATTTTTACTTTCAGCCTCTGTGTAAAAGAATTCGGTTAAAAAGTCTACCAGTTTATTAATATTAACACCGGAATACCTGACAATAGTTTGTCCGGCTTCGATTTTTGAGATTTCAATGATGCTATTAATTGTATTTAGAAGTCTTTTACTACTATTTTTAACAATTTCTAAATATTTTTCCTGTTTATCAATACCAAGCTGATGATTTTGCAATAAATCAATAAATCCAAGAATGCCATTCATAGGAGTACGAATTTCATGACTCATATTAGCAAGAAAAGCTATTGTTTCAACCAGCCGGACGTCCTTTAACCGCCCCTTGCCGAGGGATTCCTTG
>CAZDUU010000126.1:0-6232 GCA_964508675.1 uncultured Bacteroidales bacterium
ATTTCAAGAACTTTACCGAAGGCGGTATATTACATCACAAGCTTATGATTGTTGACCCGAACTTTACCTTGGCTGATCCTCTGGTATGGACCGGTTCGCACAACTGGAGCGCTTCTGCCGATGAGGAAAATGACGAAAATTCTTTAGTGATTCATAATGCATTGATTGCCAATTTATACTATCAGGAATTTGTGAAACGCTTTGGAAATGGTGCCGTGGTAGTAACTGCCGATGAAATTAGTGCCGATGAAAACGCTTTGATTTATCCGAATCCTTCCACTTCAGAATTTCTGATTATTCTTTCCGGAAATGCTTCCAAAGCAACTTATACCTTGTACAACATGCAGGGACAATTGCAATTATCAGGTATTTTGAATAATAATCAAACCAATGTCGAAGTTTCTTCCTTACCACGTGGCATGTACATTCTCAAAGTGGAATCGGACAAAACGAACCTGACAAAAAAGATTGTTTTGAACTAAAGTTTAACGAGTTTAAACGTTTTACCTGATTTATTATCGGATACTTTAAGCAGATAAATTCCTGAAGGTAAATTTTGAGGATTTATTTCAGTCTGACGTTCTGTTGTCTCTGTCTTAAAAAATTCTTTACCATATATATCGGTTAAAGAGAGGTTTATTTTTTTTCCTTCGGAAGAGTTAATAAAGGTAAAACTTTCTTTAAAAGGATTCGGGAAGACGCTGTATTCACTTTGTGTGATGCCGGGTAATGAGTCAATCAAAACATCAATTTTTATATCATCAACATATAAATTAAACATATTGGCATCACTGTAGCAATGCCATCCGAAATACCAATAACCAGAGTCAGGAACTGCAAAATCGTGTTCAAAAAGTGAATAATTTGTATTTGTTAATTGTGGTAAATCGATTAGTTGTGTAGTCATTCCTGCTGAATTTTGAGTTTGCCCCATATAAATGGCAAGGTTTTCAGGCCATTGGTTTGATTCTATTTTTGCCACAAAGGAAATTTTATAGATTTTATTTGTGTAAAGCTTCACACATTTCGTAAAAAACCAGTCATCAGCTGCAATCCATGAACTATATGAATATTCCATACAGTAAGGGTCCGTATTCCCTCCAAATGATGAGACAAACCAATTATAATTATCATGATTAGAATTTTCGATTTGCCAGCCTGCCATATTTTCCTGAGGCTCAAATCCCATGGTGTAAACAGGCGTAGCGCTGTAAAAACTTGTAAATGTAGTATTCAGGCTGTCGTTCTGATTTAGTGTGTCGCCTGATGCATTGCAATAAACTTTAAGAGTATGTAAGCCTTCGGAGCTGACGTTTATTGGGTTAGTGATGGTATAGGAATATATCCCTCCAAAAGGAATGGTTGCGCTTACTGTCTCAGTCACCGGACTTTCATTATCCAAAATATAACTGACTTGAAAGTTTGAAATGGGTAAAGAGCAATAGTTTTTTATTTTTATTATAGGCGATTGCGTTACAATGTCGCATCCGCTTTCGAGTTGCGATATCTGCGTTATCCCGATATCAGGATTTGATTGCTCAGTGATTAAAATGTCATCAAGCAAAATACTGTTTGACTGGTTTGAAGAAAAAAAGTGCCAACCTACATACCATTGTGCAGTTGCCGGAACAGTAAAGTATATTTCTGCTTTTTTATAAATTCCGTTGGAAGAGTTGCTGATGCTGTCAAGGTACTGTATCATAGCTCCTGAAATACAATCGTTTCCTAACCAGACAGAAAGATTCTGAGAAGAATTAGTGTTATACCAGAATTGAATTTTATACATTTTTCCGGTTTCTAAGCTTACACATTTTGAAATAAGCCAATCGTCGGCATTTGGGGTGCTTCCATAATAATACATCGATGCAGAGTTGTTAATTCCCGAATAAGTGATTTTTTGCCAGGTATTCCCATCGTTATTGATGTCTTCTGTCATCCATCCGGCCATACTTTCTCCGGGTTCAAACCCCATGGAATAAGTGGGAGCTGCGCAGATTACATTCTCAATACCTGTATTCAATGTGTCGTTAGAACGGTAAGCATCACAACTGAGTGAGGTGAAGATTTTTACATGATAGTTATGCCCTTGCAATTGCGAGAAATCTGCTGTCTGGCTAAAAATAAAAACAGTGTCATGTTGTGCAGCAAGGCTTCCCCAGATAGTGTCTTTTACAATAGTCCCCCCGTCTATCTGATAGGCAACAGGTATATTGCTGACAGCCAGAAGATCGTAATTGGAGACTTTTATTTTAACAGGGACAGGATTATTAAATGTTTTACTGACAGGCGAGATCAATTCGTTTACAGTTACATCGCACTGTTGTACAGGTAAGATCTGATAAACAGCCTGATTGTGTAAGTAGTAATAATAGTTTCCCATCTGGCAGTAAGCTCCCAGTGAACTCCATCCCCAGTTGAAATGTAGAAAATCGTTGTCGTCGTAGCCATCACAAACCCATGCATGACCCGGGAGAATAAAACCAGGGAAAGTGTCAAGCGGGAATCCGCAATACCATACGGGCCTTCCTCCGTCAATTTCATTTTTCATCAGATTTATCCATGCACTGGTCGTCATGGTATCAGCATAAGCCATTTTTATATTTTGAGAATATTTAAAATAGTCAATCCATGGACTGGTTCTGAAATAAGCAGAAGAGGAAGTGGGATAATAATCCATCTCCACAGCAACTCCGCAATGATACATAAGCGTTGCAACAGCAGAATTGGGACTTCCGGCGCTATCGGGCATGGATGCCCAATCGTAAGTTGTAGAACCGAAATCTGCATATAAAGTTCCGTATCTGATAGATTCGTATGTGTGTGTGCCTTGTCCCTGTATCGGATAATTCCAGTATTTCATGATCTGGGCCATGGCTGTGGCTACACAACCGGTAACGGCATGTCCGCATGGGCCTAATGTATCCTGCGGGCATAAAGCATTGTAATAGCACCCCTGATCCCATTTTGTATGACACAAGGGTAAAACAGCAAGTGTGCTTTTAGTTTGTACATTATTGTTTAGCAAGTCTTGCCATTGTTTTTGTTCCTCAGCTGAAACCGATTTGTTTTTTAATTGTAAACTTATAGCCTTGCTGCATGCTTTTAACCATTGTGTCATGGCAGGAGGTAAATCGTTTGTATTGTAATTCCCATTAATGGAATATGCAATAACTGGTGTTATTTCATTGTCGGCAGCTACTGAAACAAAACCTTTGTCGAAAATAAAGGTGAAAAGTGTATTTCTTCCTTCTTCTTTTTCTGCCAAAACCTGTCTGAGAACAGGAGCTGATTTTGAATTGTTTTTTTGTATATAAAAGTTTTTGGCAGCTTTAAAGGCCGTTTCCTGGTTGACTTCTGTTGCCCACGCTGAAAAAGTCAAAATCAGAAATATAATGACTATTGATAATTTGTACATATTCAGATAATTATATATTTAAACAAAGATAAATAAAATGAATAAAAATTCAAATGAGATAAACGTTAAATAGTAATTTAAATTATTTTTGTAAGACAATAACTTTAAATTAACTATTTATGGCTGAAAATACTGAAACCTGCTGTCCTGAGTTTATTCCTGCTCCCTGGGACGATAAAATAATTGAATGGAATAATCGTCGGTTTATAAAAGGAAAAGTTCGTACCATGTTTTTTATGCCCATGAATTTTGGTAAGGTGATTCGTAAGCTGGACGAAAAAATAAGAAATTCGGGATCATCCGTTGAAGATTGGCTTTGCCTATCCGACCACACTTCCAAATGGAATATGGACATTTATCTTGCCGTGGACAAAGAAATTCAGGGTGCTGAAAATGTGCTACTAACAGGTAAGTTCTACAGTCGAGTTTATGAAGGTCCTTTTAAAGATACCGGCAAATGGTGCGACGACTTTAAAAAACAAGTAGAAACTAAAGGCCTGAAAGTAAAAAAATGGTATATGTGGTACACCACCTGTCCCAAATGTGCCAAAAAGTACGGAAAAAATTATGTGATAATTATTTCGGAAGTGGAATAAATAAGTTAGAAAATTAGAAAAATTATATAATTGAGGATTTAATATCACTTATTAAAATATTTTTTACTATAAGGATGTATTCTTCTTATAAGAGATTATATTTGTAGAAAAAAAGAGTAGATTGCATACATTAAAGCACATAAAAGCTCTTCCTATAATAGACAATAGTGGTTTTAACCCAAAACCAGGAAGTATTCTTTTTGTCAAAAAACATCAGTATTTTATTGTAAGGAATATAGTCATTACAGGTGATGCACCAAAAGATTTTATTAGGTATTACCAATATGGATTTTGTCGAAAGTCAAACCCTAAAACTTGGCCTCTTTTTCTTGCTAAACATGGGCACAAGCACTATCCTATGGAGGCAATTACAGAACATTTGTTAAACAGAATAGGTGAAGTTTTTGGTTTTAATATGGCAAAGTCGGACTTAGCATGGTTTGGTGGGCAAATAAGGTTTTTGTCAAAATATTTTCTTAAATATCCTCAAGAACAAGTACTTGACCATGGAGCTGATTTATATGCAGGCTACTTAAATGACAGAAATTTTGTAGAAGAAATAGAAAAGCAAAACCAATCACCTGAATATTTTACTGTGCAATTCACACAGGTTGTATTTAAACACTTTTTTCCTGATAACTATGAGAAATTAATGCTTGAGTTTATTAAAATGCTTGTTTTTGATGCGCTTATTGGGAATAATGATAGACATTTTTATAATTGGGGAATAATTAGAGATATTAAAGGTAAAAAAAATCCTGAATTTTCGCCTATTTATGATACAGCCAGAGGCTTATTTTGGAATAATCATGAAGACAAGCTTAAGCTGATCTTTAACAATAAAAGTCGGTTGAATGATTTTATTAAAAAATATTCAGAAAATAGCTCTCCAAAAATTGGTTGGGATGGATATAAGAGATTAAGTCATTTTGAGTTAGTTGATGGAATAAAATCATTGCCTTATACTTTGGATTGTGAAACGTTAAAAAATGTTTGTAATGAAAAAAAACTACAAGAGGTCTTTTTAATGTTTGATAAGGAATTTGCAGGTTTATTAAGTTTTGAAAGAAAAGAAATGATTAAGATTTGTTTACAATACAGATTTGAACGTATTAAAAAAATACTTAATTTTGCACTATGATTGGAATGTTAAAAAAAATGTTGTGGAAAGTTGATGGGATGGAATTTGCAGATAATCCAGCCGGTTCAAAAGGTTTATTCCATTTAAAATATGGAAAAAGCTTAATCGGAATATTATCTTATGAAAATAATTTGTGGACATTTAAATATTCTGATGAATTTAAAGAAAACAAGCCATTAAACCCTATAATTGACTTTCCTGATATTGAAAAAGTATATATTAATGAGCAGTTATGGCCTTTTTTTGCATCAAGGATACCTTCTTTAAATCAACCTTTTCAGTTAAAGAAAATTGCAAAAGCAAATATTGATAAAAATGATGCAGTGGGATTGTTAAGAGTTTTTGGAAATGAAACAATTACTAACCCATTTAGATTATTGGCATTATAGAATTCTTTTTGTGTTTCTACTTTCTATTATTTAAAGAGAAAAATTTCTAAAGTTAAAAAGCTACGTTTTTTTTACAAATTAGTCTATATTTGTATAATCAGAAATCATGTTGCTTTATGAAAACCGAACTAAAAGAAAGATTCCTCGAATTGTGGACTAAGTATTTTGGCAATGCCGAACTTCCAATAACCTATTACTACACCCAAGGCGACGGTGGTGCAGTGCATGCCGAACGACCCAAAGGCAGAAGCTGCATGATATGCGAACTGGCAAGAGTGCGTAAAGGCGAATCGTTGGTGTATAACGGCGAAGCTGTTGCCTGTGGCGGAGCCAAACGCTATCTTGGCTTTACCGATAAAATGCGACCCGGTTTTGAATATTTTCTTTCGTGTGGGAATGCCAATATGGAAGGCGAGCGTTACATACGTACACCCGAAATGGTACTCGATATTCTTAAGAATCAGCAAAAGCTGCCGACCGAAGGCAAAAATATTGTTTTTAAACGCTGGGACAAACTCACAGAAACCGACGACCCCGAAGTGGTTGTCTTTTTTGCCAAGCCCGATGTCCTTTCGGGATTGTTTACGCTGGCTACTTTCGACCAGACCGATCCCAACGGAACCATAACGCCCTTTGGTGCCGGATGCGGAACTATTGTATATTATCCGTATATGGAAAGCAAGACCGAACG
>CAZDUU010000127.1:0-6205 GCA_964508675.1 uncultured Bacteroidales bacterium
TACTACAAAGTACAGTAAAAATGATGAACGTAGTGAAAAATGGGATGGAAAAGCAAAAGATCATCAGATTGTGCCCATAGGAACATATACATGGAGAGCCATTTTTAGAGATAATTTTGACAAAACACATGAAGAAGTCGGAGCTGTTACTGTAATTCGCTAAAAATATTTTGATTAAAACGATTTAGTTCGTATCTTTGACAAAAAAGTCATTTATGATACGAACTTTCGTTTTTTCATCATTAATTTTTATTCCATTTCTTCTTTCTGCAAAGTTTGTAACGATTGAAAGAGCTAATAATGTTGCTAAGCAATTTTATGAAAAACAATTCTATAAATTTAACCATTACTCAAAATCATCTGAAATAAAAGAAACTAAGCCTTTTTATTATAATAACAGTATTACAATGTATATAATTGTTTTTAATCCAAAAGGTTTTGTAATTGTAAGCTCAGATGATAATTCTTTTCCAATTATAGGCTACTCGTTCGACGATAACATTTCTTTAGAACAACTACCACCATCTGCAACAGAATATTTAAATTTAGCTTCTGCTGAAATTGTAAATTCTTCAAATCTGATTAAAAGTTTTAATAATAGCATTTGGAACAAAATTGAACAGGAGCCCATAAGTAAGACAAACTTTTCATCTAATAGCGTGGCCCCATTAATAACTTTAAAATGGGATCAGGGTGTTCCTTATAATAATTATTGCCCGCCGAATTCTCATGGCCCCGGAGGTCATTGTGTAACCGGATGTGTTGCAACAGCAATGGCTATGGCTATGAAATACTATAATTATCCGGAACATGGACAAGGCACCAAAGAATTTTATTGGGTTGACTTAGATACAGTAGATTATGAACACACATACTATAGATGGAGTCAAATGACCGCCGTTGCCAACAGTCAAAGTGGTGATGCAATTGCAGAGCTAATGTACCATTGCGGTGTTTCTGTAAACATGAACTATGGACCAGACGGCTCATCAAGCTTTACAGAATGGGTTCCTGATGCCATGAGAAATAACTTCAGATATCATCCATCAATCAGATATAAAGAACGGATTCATTTTAGTGATTATGATTGGGATATATTAATCAGAGATGAGTTAAATAATAGCAGAATAATTATTTACAGCGGAACAGGAACAGGGGGACATGCCTTTATTTGTGACGGTTATCAAGACACTTGTTTTTATCATTTCAACTGGGGATGGAGCGGATATGCAAATGGATATTACTATTATAATGATTTAACTCCGGGGAGCGATGATTTTACTTATTCCCAAGGTGCAGTAGTAAATATTATGCCCTATTTTGCGAATTATTGCCAGGAAAATGTATTATTAATAGATACTACTCGGTCTTTAAATGATGGGAGCGGATTGTCTTATTATTGGAATAATACTCATTGCTCATGGATTATTAAACCACAAAATGCAACTCAGATAAAACTGAATTTTACCAGCTTTAATACTGAAGCGAATAATGATATTTTAAATATATACGATGGCGAAAATGCACAAAGTTCTTTATTAGGAAGCTTTTCAGGAAATATGATTCCTTCAGAAATAACCTCAACAGGTGGCTCTGTTTATCTTGAATTTAACTCAAATGATACCATTCAGGGCTTAGGCTGGGATTTGTACTATACCACCACAGTCGGTATTAATAATAATCACATCAACCAGAATTTTAAAATTTTTCCTACACCTGCAAATAATATTTTAAATGTAAATCCGATTTTTAATGGGTTCTATAATTTAAGAATTATAGATATTTTGGGAAAAACTGTATATAAAGAAACATGTCATAATAATTCTTTGATTAACGTCGAGAATCTAATGAATGGCTTCTATTTCGTAGAAATAGAATATAACCACATGAAATTTGTTCAAAAATTCTCAATAAAACACTGATTTTCATACACTTATATATTTTTTGACGAAATCACAACTATTTGTGATAAAAATCACTTTTTAATTGACTAAACGATGTTAATTTTCCCAATTAATTAAAACCGTACACGTATTTTTTCGTATAAGTTGATAAATAATTTTACCTGAAATATGAAATATTTTTACGTTAGTTTATTTCTAATATTTCTAAGCTGGTCACATGCTGTTTCACAAAATTCGAATAATTACACTTTTTCATCTTTATCCGACGGTTCATTAACAGACATGTCAATAGGAACCACACAGCTTATTGCTCCAAATACAGACGGGTTAAACACCGGAATTTTCTCAAACACAAACCCAATCGGCTTTACCTTTTACTTTATGTCTCAACCTTATGACCAATTTGTTGTAACCGAGGATGGGGTATTAAGATTAGGGACATCGCTTTCTGCTATTAACCGCACACCTGAACTAAACGTAAATGAACCTCGTCTCGTTCCATTTTCATGCGATATGGGAACAGGATCTAATGGAAAAGTTCATTATAAAACAATCGGGACCGCGCCAAACAGGGTTTGTATAATTGAATGGCTAAACTGCTACGGTACTTTTCCTGCATCAATGCCTGTTTTAGGTCAACTAACTTTTCAAATAAGAATTTACGAAACGACGGGAACTATTGAGTATGTTTATGGATATATGAACATGCAAAGAAGAAGAGATGCCAGTGATTTAGGAGCAATCGGTTTTGGAAATTCCAATGCCAGTAATGGAGTCTTTTATAAAACCACTTCGTTTTCTGATAATTCATACGGAACAACTATTCCAGTATATTTAATTTGTCAAAGTAAAATAACTACAACCGGGGAAGTAGCTGGTTTATCTTCTACAACTGACGGGGCAAGAAGAATTTATCGTTTTGTTCCCCCTGCCGCTCCTTCCGCCCCCAGCGGTTTATACTTTACAGATATCAGTCAAACCAGTGTCACATTAAATTGGACGGATAATGCAACAAATGAAACTCATTATCATATTTATCGAAGCGATGACGGAGGACTGACTTATGAACTGGTTTCAATAGTACCGGCTAACTCAACGACATCAGGGCCTATTAATGGTTTGCCCGACAGAACTTATTACTGGAGAGTTTTTGCGGTAAATGAAGGAGCACAAAGCAGTCCTTTAGAAGGTGTATGCTCTACTTTACCTGCAGGTACAGTGCATTCAACTTCAACTGGCGGTTTGTGGAGTCAAACATCAACATGGGAAGAAGGTGTACTTCCCGGCCCCAACGATGATGTAATAATCAGAGATAACGCCACCGTTACTATAGATATTACAACTGCTGTCTGCAATAATATAAATATCGGTGAGGGAAACTCCGGTCATTTACAATTTATCGGCGGAAACACAAATGCTTCATTAACCTGTGATGGAGACGTTTGGGTAAAAAGCAATGCAAATTTTGATATCAATTCTGGTGCAACAGGGGGAACCAGGAAGCTTATTATAGGACAAAGATATTACTCACAAGGAAATTTAAAAGTTGATGGAAATTTTGACATGAATTGCGGAGGTAGTGCTTATGCTGACGTTGAATTCAAAGGCATTGTAGATGGAACTGTAACCGGAACCGGGCCTAACTGCGACTTTTATTCAATAACAGTCAATAAAGGAACTACAAACGAAAAAATTATCGATTTTCAAAGAATAATAACCATTAATACTCCTTCTGCTGCCGCAAGCAGACTGAACCTGTTAAATGGAATATTTAAACTTTCCAGTGCATCTTCCCTATCTCCTTATTTTGGGAATCAAACCATTTGCACCTCTACAAATGGTATATGGTTAAACAATATCAATGCTGTTATTCAATGTGTAGGGACAGGTACAACAACCGGTGCAGGAAATGCAACCATTGACGGTTTATTGGAAGCCTCAGCAGGAACTTTTTCATATGGAAGCGGAAATAATTTACTTTCTGTGACAGATAATGGTATTTTACAGATTGACGGAAATGATGGTATTATTCTCTTCTATGGAAGGGCTGATTTTTCTGCAAATGCACATCTAAATATCACTGCAGGTGACTTTCGTTTAAATCCGCAGGCAGAAAATAACTTAAGCTCCGGTAATGTTTGTAACTTTAATACAACATCTTATGTGATATTTACAGGTGGGTACTTAACATTTGTTAATCCCAAAAACTATACTACTTCCAGCGATTTCTATATCCCTTCGTCAGGTGAGCAAAATAAAATCATGGTCGGCTCAACTATCAGACTTGGCAATGGAACCAGTTCTTCTTCAGGTTCTACCAATGGATTTATTATTACAGTCCCAACTGCATATGGATTTCCACTTGGAAACATTGAAATAAATAATCCTTCTGGAACTAATCGCTTTGTTCAATTTACCCGATCAGGATCAAACCCGATCATTATCAATGACATGAATATTATTGCCGGCAACTGGAGTCTTAAAGGGTTGCCATTTAATGTTAATGGAGATATTACAAATGATGGCCAAATTGATGTTTCCACAGCAAACTCAATCATTAATATGGTAGGACTGAATCCTCAGGTTATCTCGGGCTCAGGAGGATTATCCACAACTAATAACTTAACATTGACATTAAATAATTCGAATGGCTTAACGTTGAATACCCCTTTTTCATGCTTAAAGCTAACATTGACAGAAGGAATTATTAATACCAATTCAACCAATGTATTAACTATGCTTTCAACTACGCCTTCTGATTTAAGTGGAGGGACAGCTACAAGTTATATCAATGGTCCTTTTGAAAGAAAAATCACTACTGTTACTAACACATACAAGTTTCCTATAGGAAAATCATCTTACACATATTTGGAACTTAAAAACCCATCTACAACTGGAACTGTATTAATCAGAGCAGAAGTTTTCGACGGAGATTGCGGAGGTAGTATTGTAACCCCCGCTGGTTACGAATTAAATACAAACAGATATTGGTTTACGCAGATTATTTCCGGAACACTCAACAACATAATTACAACCATTTATGAGTCTAATCCAACTACTAACATGATTATTGCAAAGTCAAATACTGTTGACGGTGTTTATGACGGAACTATTCATGCCTCACAAACGGGAAACTCATTAACTTCATCTGCAGTTATTTCTTTGGGATATTTCTGTAGTGCAGCACCAGGATTCTTATCCGGGACCTATTACTGCGGAAGCGGACAGCCTTTTTTATCTCTTACTGAAAATTCCAATTTTGGTTTCTTTAAAACTGTTGCTTCCAGAGGCTTAAAAGGGAATGTAACTCTTTTAGTCACTTCAGATTTAACAGAAAATGGAGCAGTGGCATTAACTCCCTGGGCTGAAATAAATGGAAGCGGATATACCATTACGATTAAACCGGACGATGCTTCTATAAAAACGATTTCGGGTAATGTGGCAAATGGGATGATCAGGTTAGACGGTTCAGACAAGGTTCTGTTTGATGGGGCTTACAATGGAACAGGAAAATATTTACTCTTCAGAAATACAAATAATTCTAATCCAACATTTACTTTTATCAATGAGGCAACTTACGATACTTTAAAAAATATTATTATTGAAGGAGCAACAACAGCAGCTACCGGCTTAGTATATTTTAGCACTTCGACAGCTTCTACTACGATTGGAAATAGCATGAATATTATTAGTAGTTGCGACGTTAGAGACAGAAGCGATGCTATAAGTGTTCCAGCCACTTTAATTTATTCCAGCGGCACAGCAGGAAAATTAAACTCTGCTAATCAGATAATAAATTGTAATTTATTCAATTTTACTTTATATGGAATTAATATTACCGCAACTGGGAATGGTAATAACTGGTTGATCAACAATAATAATTTTTATCAAATGGCAAACCGAAGCACAACTCAAGTTGCAATAAATGTATTAACCGGCCAAAACATTCAGATCGCAGGAAATCATATCGGAGGAAGTGATGTAAACTGTGGAGGGACCCCGTGGGTCAATACAGGAAATGTTGCATTAAAAGGAATGGTAATAAGTTCAAGTGTCGGAGCTCCTGCTTCAATACAGGGCAACGTGATAAAAAACTTCAGCATGAACAGTAATTCAAATGCGGCTATTTTTACCGGAATTGAAGTTACAGCAGGTCCTTGTAATATTGGAACTACCGACGGAAATTCGATAGGAGATTTAACCAGTAATACATATACAATTGCCGGTTTTGGGACACACTCAGCCATAAAAAACAGTTCTACATCGTCAGTAAGTATCTGGAATAATAATATAGGTGGATT
>CAZDUU010000128.1:0-6202 GCA_964508675.1 uncultured Bacteroidales bacterium
GGAAGAGCCGGCATCAATTGATTTGAAAACACCACCGTCTGTCCCTAAGTAAAGGGTATTGTCTGTTGCGAAGTTTGGACTAAACTGTATGGTGAAAATATTTTGATGAACGTAAGAAGAGCTGTAGGAAGGCAGATAATTGGCTGTTATTTGCTCAAAAGATGTGCTTGGATTATATTTATATAAATCAACTCCTCCAATGTAAAAAGTATATTCATCGGTTGGATTTACAGCAATTGAACAGGTATATTTTCCTTGTTTATTTTTAATCAAACCAAAAGGCTGGAACTGACTTGTAACATTTGAAATCATAGCTGTCCATGAATCACCTTTGTTGGTAGATTCATATATGTTTTTCAGCTTGCCGTCCAAATTTACTGCAAGGCAATAGATGTGGTTGACATTAGAAGGAGAAATAGCAAAATTAATACGGGAAACATCAGTTGCAATATTATTTGCGTCAGATTTAAGCACAAAAACATCGTTTCCGGTGTTGCATACATAAGCAAGATTATTAATAGATGCTAATACAACTGAACCGTCTGATGATATTTCAACATTTGTAGCAGGCATTTCAAAGTTTGCATCTGTGTTTGGTATTGGGTTTGTCCATGAGTCACCACCATCATTGGAAATTCTTAATCCTTTATTTGTTGCTGCATATAATTTTGATCCGAATCCGGCAAGCTTTGTTACAAATTTAAATGCATCGTCATTTGTTGAACTTAAATGATTCCATGAAGAGCCGTTGTCGGTTGACTTCCATATTCCGGCACCCTGAATTCCCGTGTTATTTGGAACATAAAAATATTCACCTGTTCCAAAATATAAATCACCATTTGAATTTTGGTACAAACAGCTAATCGCAATATTGTCTAAATTATCTGTATTGGCAACTTTAGTCCAAGAAGAACCTGCTGTTGTTGATTTCCATAAACCTCCTGCAATAGCCCCAGCATAAATAAGGTTGGGATTGTTCTTGTCAATTAAAATAGCTCTGGTTCTTCCACCCATATTTGAAGGACCCATTTCTATCCACTGCATAGTAGTTTTGTCGCTTTTTGTCCGTACCGGTTTGTTGTTCGAACTTCTTTGAGCATTCACAGATGCATTCAAAATCAATGCAACTACTAAAAAAGCTGCAAATGATAACCACTTGTTTCTCATAGAGTTAATATTAAATTTTTTTAAATAAATTCCTTTTAAATAATGGTTGCAATATATAGATTATTTTTCTTTTACAAAAATATAAATTGCAATATTTTTACTAACTTTGATGACTTATGGAGATGGAATTATTATATAATTACTGCAAATCGCTGCCACTTAGTGAAGAAACCTTCCCTTTTGGTGACGAAACCTTAGTATTTAAAGTTTTTGGAAAAATGTTTGCCTTGTTAGATTTATCTGGTGGAAATTCGGTTAATTTAAAATGTGATCCGCAATATGCATTGGAACTTAGGGAACAATACTCCTCGATAATTCCGGGCTATCATATGAATAAAAAACATTGGAATACAATATTAATTTATAATAACGAATTGGGTGATGAGTTTATAAAAAAATTAACTTTGCATTCTTATAAACTAGTTGTTGAATCATTGCCCAAAAAGCAAAGAGAGTTATGCGAAAAAGACTTTTGAATTATTTTTTTCAGGGATTGTTTTACATTGCACCTTTGAGTGTTACTTTGTATATTATCTATAAAACGGTATTGTTTTTCGATGGCTTATTTTTAGATGTAACTCATTTTTATTTTCCAGGCGTAGGATTTATAATAATAGTTTTGGGAATAACATTGCTTGGATTTCTAGCAAATACCTTCTTATTGCGCCCAGCTATTGAAATATTTAATTCGATAATATCAAGACTGCCTGTTATAAAAGATTTATATTCTCCGATTAAAGATTTTTTTTCGGCCTTTGTTGGCAAAGACAAAAAGTTTAACAAGCCTGTACTTGTTAAAATAAATATCAATTCGAATCTCGAAAAAGTAGGCTTTATTACTCAGGATGACTTGACAGAGTTAGGGCTGAATAAAGATTACGTGAGCGTTTATTTTCCTCACTCATATGCTTTTTCGGGTGAATTATTCATTGTTCCGGCTGAAAATGTTAAGCCGCTAAATATGCCTTCATCTGTTGCAATGAAATTTATTCTTTCGGGAGGCGCAATTAAGACTTTAAACGAAAATGACTAAATATATGAGAAATTTATTATTTATTATTGCAATTTTAGCTGTAAATGCCAGCTATGCCCAGTATTCTACAAAAGTAAAAGAATCGAAAGAAGATATTGGGGGAGGAAATAACAAATGCTTTGCAGTAAGTGTCTATGAAACGAATACCGACGATGTAGAAAAAGCATGGGAAAAATTGATGAAATCATACGATGCAAAAGTTAGTTCAAAAAAAGAAATTTTTGCCGACAATGCCCTGATAAAAGATTTGACAAACAATACAGTAGATGTGTTCGCTAAATGTATTAAAAAATCGGAAAATGAGATACAGTTTATAGTTGCTGTGGATTTAGGAGGCGCTTTTTTAAACTCTTCTGAGCATTCATCGCAATTTAAAATTATGGAAAAAATAATCAGGGATTTTGCAAAAAAAGCAACATTAGATGGGATGGACGATAAAGTAAATAATCAGCAGAAGGTCTTTGATAAACGGACTAAAGAAATGGAAAGTCTGGTTAAAGACAAGGAAAAACTGGGAAAAGATATAGAAAACTATAAAGAAAAAATTAAGAAGGCAGAAGAAGATATCAAACAAAACATGAATAATCAATCTGCCAAACAAAAAGAAGTGGATACGGAGAAAGCTAAACTTGAAGAATTAAAAAAATTAAAGGATAAGGTAGATTAGCATTTATATATTTCGCAGACAAGATTTTTATATTTTTCATAAAGTACTTTTCTTTTTAACTTCAGAGTTGGGCTGAGTTCACCAGTTTGTGGTGACCATGAATCTGATACAACACGGTATTTTTTTATTTGTTCGTGAGGGCTCAGACTTTCATTTGTTTTAAGTATTTCTTCACCAAGACGTTCAAAAACTAACGAATTTTGAATTAGTTCCATATTGTTGGAATAGTGAACTTTGTGCTTTACTGCCCAAAAGTGTAAATGATTAAAGTTTGGCGAAATGATTGCTGATGCAAATTTTTCGTTTTCGCCGACCACAATAGCCTGTTCGATAAAGATAGATTCCTTAAGCTTGTTTTCAATTATCTGAGGAGCAATATATTTACCACCGGCATTTTTGAAAATTTCTTTTTTACGGTCTGTGATTTTTAGGAACCGGTTTTCAACCATTTCGCCAATATCGCCTGTATGAAACCAGCCTTGTTCGTCGATAACTGTTTTAGTTGTTTCTTCATCTTTGTAATATCCTCTCATAACATTTGGACCTTTGCAAAGTATTTCGCTATCCTTGGCAATTTTTACCTGAACATTTTCAAGTAAAGAGCCCACAGTTCCAAACCTTACATTATCACCTGCTGGGTGATTCACGGCAATTACAGGACTGGTTTCAGTCAACCCGTAACCTTCTAGAACCTGGATGCCCATTGCCCAGAAAAAACGCAACAGCCTGACCTGAATGGCAGCACCTCCTGAGATAATAATTTTAAGATTTCCACCCAACGATGTTCTTATTTTTTGATATACTAGAATATCGGCTATTTTATTCTTTATTTTGAAACCTGGAGTGGGGTTCATTTCATAGCTTAATGCAACATTTACAGCCCAGTTGAAAATTTTCTTTTTAATTCCACCCGTGTCTTTACCTTTTGCCTGGATTTTGTCGAAAATACTTTCGAGGAGACGTGGAACGGTTGTCATTCCATGAACTTTTATTTCTCTGAGGTTTTCGGGTATAGTGCCAATGTTTTCCGCATAGTAGATGCTTATTCCAAGATATTGAAAATGATAATTCAACATTCTTTCTAAAATATGACAGAGAGGTAAAAAGCTTAATACCCTATGTTTAGAATTTAGCGGCTGAATCTTGCTTGACGAAATTACGTTTGAAATGATATTCGCATGACTTAACATTACCCCTTTGGAAGTGCCGGTGGTTCCTGAGGTGTAAATAATGGTAACAATTTCATCCGAAGTTATGTTTTTCTTTATTTCTTCCAGTTTTGATTTATACTTTTCTTCCAGTTTTCTGCCTCTGTCAATTAACGAATATATGTTCGAGTCGTGCAGGCATTCGTTTTTCCAGAGACAAAATATTTTTTCAATACCCCGAGTGCTGTCTAATGCCGGTTTTAATCGCTGAAAAATCACGTCATCTCCTACAAATATTGCTTTTGCATCGCTGTGATTAAATATATATATGTATTCATCGGTATTAATGTTAGGATAAACCGGAATATGAGTAATCCCCAATTGAGCCAGGGCCATATCCATAAAATTCCATTCTGGTTTATTGCCCGATACGCTTAAAATTTTGTCACCTTTGCTAAATCCATAGTCAAGTAATGCGTAGCTGATATAATCAACATAGTTCTTATAGTCCTGAGGCGAATAAATAAACCATACACCATTTCGCTTGCCACCAAAAGTATCGTTTTTCTTCGGATAGTTTTCTAGTATATGGTCAATGATATCAAAAGTCCTACTTACTGATGCCATCTTTTTTTGACACAAAATAAAGTTATAATTTTTTATAAAACAATGATTCTGCGTAACATAAGCTGTATCAGCGCGGTAAATAAACTCATATATCATAAAATGTATAATCTAAAACTATTAAGTTTGTGCCATGAATTATAATGCTTATAGCTCTTGTATTTTGTGTCCTCATGAATGTGGTGTAAACAGAAGTGAAGGTGAGCTGGGAATTTGTGGCGCCGCTTCAGGGCAGCAGATTTCATCCGTTTGTGTTCATAAAGGTGAAGAGCCTGCCATAAGTGCTGAAAAAGGGATATGCAACATTTTTTTTTCGCATTGCAATCTGGCATGTATTTATTGCCAGAATCATCAAATCAGCTGTGCAAGGAACCCGATTGAAACAATAGTGAGTACAGAAGACGTTGTAAATCAGATAATAGAAATATTAGATGGTGGAATTCGTACTGTTGGTTTTGTTTCGCCGTCTCACATGGTTTTGCAGGTGATAGATATAATTGAAAACCTGCATAGCGAAGGTTATTTTCCGGTTACTGTGTGGAACTCCAATGCATACGATAAACCAGAAACGTTGCGGATGCTGGAATCCTATATAGATATTTATTTGCCCGATTTTAAATATGCCAATGATGAGCTGGCAAAGCAATATTCCGGAATTGAGCAATATTCGTCAGTCGCTTTAAAGGCTATTAAAGAAATGTATTACCAAAAAGGGAATACTTTGCTATACGACGAACACGGTCAGTTGGAGCGGGGATTGGTAATTCGTCACCTGGTTTTGCCCAATCATATTGAGAACAGTATTGCTGTTATGAATATGATAACTGAAGAAATAAGTCCTCGTGTTGCGGTTTCACTTATGTCCCAATATTATCCGCCGGCTGATTTACAGCTTCCTTCTGAATTAAGACGCAATTTGAAAAGAGAAGAATACGAAACCGTGGTTGAGCATATGCAGGAGCTTGGGATTACAAAGGGATGGGTTCAGGAATTTGAAAGTCAGGATTTTTATCGCCCCGATTTTAATCAGAATCACCCTTTTGAACGTTTTTAGCAAGAAAATCGAGCACTTTTTCAGTATTTTCGCTTTCTGTTTCTACATTTAGAATACTTACATTCTGAAATCCCCAGAAATTTTTTACTTTATCAATGATAGACTCTCTAACTACCAAAATGGTTGGGTTTGGATATTCTTTTACAATCTGGCTCAGTGAATCTGCCCAGCCGTTTCCTTTTAACTCCCAGGGGCCTATTTCGTCGATGATAACGAGGTCTGTTCCTGAAATGTATGTCAGCTCAAGCCATGATTTTCCTTTTTGCAGGCTTTCTTTGTAAAAGAAGTAATTGCCGACACGAACATTCTCGCCATTGGAATCAATTCTCGAAAGTGGTATTCTTTTATTTGAAACGATGTCTATCAAATCATAACCAGAATGTAGGCTATTGATAAAGACGGCGGGTGAAACTATCCCAGCAGGGTGATAACCCTTTTTATTTATTTCAGCAATTACTTTTTCCAGAAAGCTCGATTTTCCTGATTTTTCTATTCCGGTAATAAATAAA
>CAZDUU010000129.1:0-6157 GCA_964508675.1 uncultured Bacteroidales bacterium
CGAAGAAAATCGGGAACATTTCCTTTTTTTATCTCATTGAAAATAGTGTCTTCACGGGCTGTTAACGTTAACGGAGTGAGCTTTGAAATGATTTGAGTACCGTTCAAAGCCTGAGTATTTCTTGGAGGTAATGGCAAAGTTTGTGAAAATGAATATATTGAAAAAAATATAAATAAAAAGGTAAACAATTTTGTCATACTAAAGTTTTTAGTAAAGGTAAATTGTTTACCTCAAATATCAAAATGATAATAAAAACTGCCTGTTAATTCTGATGTTCCTGATGATTTTTATCTTCCGGAATTTTGCAACACGGAGGCAAAGCTTCATATGCAAAAGGATCTGCTTTTAAGTCATCAGCCTGATAACCTACTTTTGAAATAGCCAGACGAATTTTGTCGGGAGTAGTCTTGTTTGGATTGTAAACAACAGTGGCTACTTTTGTTTTAACATCCAAATTTGAAGAAATTACTCCTTTTTCATACGAAAGAGCTTTTTCAATACGATCTTTGCACATTCCGCATTGGGCAGATGTTTTGATTTGAATTTCTTTTTTATCCTGGGCATTCATTGCCAAAACACTGATAAAAAATACAGCTAAAGTTAAAATGGTTGTTTTCATGTGTAATTATTTTTTAATTTTAAATCTGAATCCTGCATAATACATACGTCCCATAATAGGTCCCCAGATGACTGAGGCATCAAAATAATTTCCAAACGGATCATCATGTGCTATTATAGGCATATGTTGTGTAAAATTAGTAAGATTTTCAACGCCACCGTAAATATCCCAATGTTTAAATCTGCGCGTTACCTGAAAATGAACAATGGTATAATCGGGCGATTCTTTCATAATCTGATAATCAACGGGATTTGCCGAAAAATCAGGAAGAGTTCCTTTGCCAATATACTGAATGGTTGCATCAAACTGCCATTTTTCGAATTTTGTATTGTACGAAGCTGTAAACAAGCCTTTAAACGGCGGCGACATGGGCTTATCAATCAGTTTAGAGCCATAAGTTTGTTTTACATCGTTGTATCTTCCTATTAAAGTCAAATCAAGATGTTTGATGACCGAAGTGGTAATATTTAACTGGAAACTATTACTATAGCTCTTTCCATCCAGTTCATATATCCTTATTTCGCGGGGATTGGTGACATTATCAATGATAACCTGACTCGTAAATTGTGTTCTGTAAGCATCGGCATTGAGGTGAATGCTCTTTTCATCACCAATTTTGAATTTGTGCGAAAAGCTTAAACCTGTATTCCATGCTTCTTCGGGTTTCAGATTATTGGTAAAATACCAGTTGCGCGAGCTGACCATTAAACTCATGTTTTCAGCCACAGGATAGGTAAAATGGCTTCCTTTTCCCAATGAAAACCGAAGGCTTGTGTTTTCGTTAATTTCATATTTTACATGAAAACGAGGTGTGTAAATCCATTGATAAGTATTATTGTAGTCGGCCCTGAACCCGAACATCAGCGTCAGTATTTTCTGATAATCGTAAGTATATTGGGCAAAAGCTCCGGCAGTATTATAATGTTTGTCCCATAAGGTATCTACGTTTGGAACTTTAAAATACTCATTGAAATGATTGTACGCGAATGAAGAACCTACATCTATTTTATTGTTATCGTTTCCAATATACGAATGGTAAATTAAATTTGAATACATTGATTTTTCGATTGCATCGTAGCGATTAAAGCCAAAATACGCATCCTGATGATGATAGGTGCCTGAAAGCTGAAAACCGATACTGGTGTCGTGTCTTTTTAGAAAAAATCCATGCTTAGCCACCAGATCATATTTTTCGTTTTGTATTCCAATGCCATATTTGTTCGTCGTGTATTTATCTTTTGCCGGATCAAAATCTGTCTGACCACCAATTTTATTATCCCACAAGGCTTTTAATCCATATTGAAATACGAATATTCCGTCTTTTTGTATATTCCACCGGTTATAGAGATTTAACTGCTTCGATAAAGGTGCATCCAAAAAACCATCGTGATTATGATCGTTTTTAAATGATTGTGTTTCGCCGTGAACAAGCAGTCCTACTGCCACATGTTCGTTTAATTGCTTGGCAAAATCGGCATTGAGTTCCCCTTTCCCCTCGCTGTTTATATAAGCATTTACAAATAATGGGTCGCTTAATTGAGGTCTTTTAAATTCTGTGTTTATCTGGCCGGTTATGGATTCAAACCCGTTGATAACGGACGAAGTGCCCTTTGAAACCTGTATGGATTGCATCCAGGTTCCCGGAACGTACGACAATCCTTGTGAGTACGATAATCCCTGCAATAAAGGCATGTTTTCGGCCAATATCTGGGTATATATTCCGGCTAAGCCAAGCATCTGTATGTGTTTTGCACCGGTAACTGCATCACTGTAGTTTACATCAACAGTTCCGCTGTTTTCAAAGCTTTCTGACAGGTTGCAACAAGCCAGACGTTGTAAACCTGCATTTGAAATAACTTCGGTTTTAATGGGATTCAATTTGTCAATGTACTCTGCCTTTTGTCTTGCAGTTACTTCCACTTCATTAAGTATCTGAACTGATTCGAGTACAACTTTTATATCTTTTTGTCCTTCTACAATTCTTAATGTATCTGACTTATAGCCGACATAACTTACAATAAGAAAAGAATTATCGGGTATTATTTTTATTTTAAACTGACCTTTTTCGTTGGTGGTAGTTCCCTGCTGTGTTCCTTTCCAAAAAACACCAGCTCCGGCTAAAGGTTCAAAATGAACCTGACCGTCCTTTTTAATTCTTTCATATACATATCCCGTTAATGTAGTTTGAGAAAATGTTGAGATAGATATTGATAAAAACAAAAATATCAGTATATTATATGCAAATCTATTTTTCATTACGCTACAAATGTAATAGAATAATTAATCTATAAAAATGATAGAGTATAAATTTAAGAAAATTTGTGATTTATTTAACTACGATTCTGGCTGTCTTTCGGCTTAATTCCTTGATAATAACCTTACTGTCACCTATTACTTTTTTTATGGAATAGTCGGTATAATGACGAATGGTAATTAAAGTCAAATCGGTGTTGTATAAAACATTGAACTGGCTTTTCATGGCATTTAAAAAGGCATTCAGTTTTCGTTCGTCGAAATCGATACAGATACTAAAGCTTACGGCCGATTGCTGCATCAGGTTTACCTTTATTTTCTGGTCGGCCAGATGGCGGAATATAAGGCTCATGTTATCTTCGGCAATGAACGAAAAATCCTTCGGCATGATAGAAACCAGAACCTGCTGATATTTATAAATGTAAATCGGCGGCAACGATAGTTTTTCCGTAATATTCTGAACTACGGTACCGGGTTCTTCAGGTGCCAGAAATGGTTTTACCAATAAAGGAATGTTCTTGTTCTGAAGCGGTTTTATAGTTTTCGGGTGAATAACCTGCGCACCGTAATAAGCTAACTCAATGGCTTCTTTGTATGTAATTCTGTCTAATTTAATAGCTTCGGGCATAATTCTGGGGTCGGCATTCAATACCCCGGGAACGTCTTTCCATATGGTAACAGCGTCAGCATTGAGCATATATGCCAAAGCAGCAGCTGTATAGTCTGAGCCTTCCCTGCCTAACGTTGTAAATTCACCGCTTTCGGTTCCACCAATGAAACCCTGGCAAATATGAATTCCCTTATGAACTAAGTTTTGGCTCAAATTTGCGGTTGATTTATCGAATAAAACACTGGCTTCCTTATAATTAGCATCAGTGATTAATATCTTACGAATGTCCCACCATGATAAATTTAGTCCTGTATTTCGCAAGTAATTGTAAACAATTTTTGATGAAATGATTTCTCCAAAAGAAACTATTTTGTCGTATTCAAAATCGATATTGGACGATGGTTGTTTCTGGATTAAATATTCAAGTTCTGTGAAGATTTTATTTATTTCTGAATATACTTCATGATCGGGTTTAAATAACTGTTTCAGAATATCGAAATGATAAATTTTAACCTGCATCAGGGCTTCGAACTTCTGAGGATTATTTTCGGTAAAATATTTATAAACCCATTCCAAAGCATTGGTCGTCTTGCCCATAGCAGAAACAACAATAACCAGGTGTTCGTTCTGGTGTTGTTTAATGATGTTTCCTACTCTTTCAATGCCCTGTGCATCTTTTAAAGAAGCACCACCGAATTTAAATATCTGCATAGTCGAAATTTTGTGCTAATGTATAACTTCCCGATTCAATATTCAAAAATGAACGGATAAAATTATTAACAAGGTTGGTTATTTTGTGATTACAAGGAGGAATAAATGAAGTATTATAATTTTCCCCGTCATGGCAGGTTTAACCTGCCATCTACTTATTTTAATTCAATGACAGGTTAAACCTGTCATGACGAATAGTATTCTTGTTCGAATTATTCTTCAAAGCTCACGGCTCTTTCCATGAATTGAATCAGGGGCTGTGCTGTAGTAAAAGCCTGCTCAACCAGATCGACAAAACTATCTGAAATCACATGCTTTTCATCAACATCTTTCATTACAAAGAAATTTTTCATTTTTAGCAGTTCAATATGCGGATGACTTTTGTCAAAGCCTTTGGGTGCCGATCTTAGCTTTTCTTCATCTTAGGCAAGACTGCCATAAAACTTTGCAAATTCTTTTTTCTTAAGAATAGCAACAAGTTCATCGCCTTCGTATGCAATAGAGTCGCGGATTTTTTTTAACAGTTCAGGGTCCGGACGGTAAATACCACCTGCAATGAATGAACCATTAGGACTCACAGAAATATGAAACGAAGGAACACACATGCCACCATACGGGGTAGTTGTAAAATTATCTTTATATACCGGTTTATCGGGTTGAAAACGTCGGTTGTTGTTGATACGTGTGATGGTATCTTTGGGGTTTTTATTTGCAAAACTCTTATCGTATTTAGCTAAACGGTTCATAATATTTTGAACTTCATTTAGCCAGATTGTTTTAGCAGCGTTGTATTCATCGCGGTGGGCATCCATCCACACTTTGGAGTTATGATTCCCCAATTCACGCAGGAAATCAAATATTTTTTTCTTTTCCATAATTATTAACTGATGAAGTTGTTCCTGCAAATATAGCTATAAAAGAGTATAAAGTTGAAAGTTAATAAAGTAAAAAGTACGATTATATTTTGCTAATTTCAACTAATCCAGGTTATTTTTGAACTGACTACTTTGTATGTATTTCCTTCTTTTTTCAAAACAACTTCAATTCCTTCTGAACCATCAGTTGCAATTATCTTATCTAATTCAATGATGATGGAATCGCCTTTTACCTCCACTTTCTTTATAATAATAAGTGTTTGTTTTAAATAACCATATTGGGTCCAGACAGAGTCATTTTTTAATAATGAATCGGCATTTATTTTTGTAAAACTTTGATTGTCTTGCAGAAATTTGATTACGGTTTCATGGTCAAAGTATTTAACCTTGGAAAAATCAATCCAAAAATTTCGGGTATTGATGCCGGGATCCTGCTTCAAAGCTGAATCAAGTGTAAGTTTAATAATGAATAATTGTTCATCGGGTGTAGATTTTATATTTTGGCAACTACAAAGAGTTCCGCTAAGGAAAAGCAATGCAAATAAGGCTTTAAATATAGTTTTCATTTGAAATCGACATGAATTGGAATTATAAATTTACTTCTTACTACCTGGTCATTTATCTTTCCCGGAGCCCATTTGGGCATTTTTTTTAATACATCAAGCACAGCTTCATCATAGTACGGACAATTTCCTCGCTCAATTTTAAAATGGGTTAATGTAGAATCTTTTTCAATACAAAATGAGATTATCACTTTTGCACCATAGCAAGAAGCTTCTACACTTGGGATTATTAAATTTTTAGGAATATATCTGAAAAGTTCTTCTTCTCCACCAATAAAACCGGCTTTTGTTGTTAATTCACCTGCAGAATATATCGTTGTATCTTCTTCATTTTGGCAAAAAAGATTCAATGGTAAGGCGAAGCTTAAAAATACTATTGTAAATATTAATACACTGAGTTTCATAATACCCAAACAAAGATAGACTTTTTCAGTAATTGTTTTGCAAAATATTTCTTTCAGACTATCGTTTTAAACTATGAACCCTTAAATAAGTTTAATCATGAAAAATAAAATGTCAATTCCTG
>CAZDUU010000130.1:0-6152 GCA_964508675.1 uncultured Bacteroidales bacterium
AGAGAAGAAATAATGAAACAAATACCGATGTAGCTGACTTCTCCAAACTGTAACAAATTTAATGGGCAAAAATACAATAAGAGGAGTTAATAGACAAACTTTTATACCACATCATACAAAATTCTTACTATTTGAGTGGCATGACGGGTTATAGCCTGCATCAGACCTAAAAGTTCAATATGTGTTTTACTGCTTTGAAGCGATTTGTCAACATGTTCAATGAGCCTTGTGAAATGGCTTTTTTCAAAGTCAAATACCAGCTGGATATTTTCTTTTTCCTTTTTCTTGATTTTCCTGACTTTGTGTTCATCGAAGTTGACCATTACATCAGTAACCATTGTTACTAATTTATAACAACGATGATGAAACTCCATCAGCTCTGTTTTTCCCTGTTCACTGAATTCAAGATTGTTTTCAATCCAGTAGCGTGCTTTGGGTAGCAGGTTCGTGTCAATGATATCGCCGATTTCTTCCAGTTCTTTCACAATAGCCAGAAGTTTATAAGACTCTTTCAGACTTTCTTCCGAAAGATTCCCTTTATTTAATTTGAGCAGATAATCGGTGATGCTGTCCCTGAGACTGTTTACAGCTTTTTCGTGCTTTTCAAGTTCTGTAAGTATTTTTTTATCTTTATTTAAAAACAAAGGAGCTATTTGTTCTACCATTTTCTTTGTGATGTTGGCCATGTGCATGATTTCTTTTTTTGCAAGAATAATGGCAATACTGGGCGTTTCAAGAGCCTGATCGTTGATATATTTCGGCTTTAGCAATGAGGAACCACTCTCATCTGCTTTTACAAATTTCTTCATATGGTTGTATGCAAACGTGAGGAAGGGAGTTAAAATGATGGTCAGAATGACGTACATAATGGTATGGGCATTGGCAATTAAATGAGGCAGTGAAATATGACTGGAGAATAAGTCCGAAACTCTTACAACCAGATCAGTAAAAGGGCCAATCCAAAATATAAACAACGATGCTCCGATGATCCTGTATATCAAATGAAAATAAGCTACCCATTTTGCTTCGTTCTCAACATCGCCAATGGCAAGTAAAACAGGAATTGAGGTTCCGATATTGGAGCCAATGAAAAGTGACACAGAAGCTTCGAGCGAGATGAGATTCAGACTGCCTAACATGATCAGTAAACCGATGAATGCACTGGCACTCTGGGTAATGGCAGTAAACAAAATACCGATGAGAACTCCGGTAAAAGGATTTGACAAATTTGTAAGAAATCCGGAAATTTCCGGAACGGTTTTGATGACAGAAGCTGCTTGCGACATGAGCAGTAAACCCAGATATAATAAACCCAGACCTGTGAAAATCTGACCAATTCTTTTTACAGTTGTCTTTTTGATGAGGAATGACAATACAAATCCAACAGAAATGAGCAAGAGTGCATATGCATTTATTTGCAAAGCAATAATCTGAAGCGTTACGGTTGTTCCGAGTGCGGCTCCTACCACAACACCAAGTGTCTGGCGGAAAGTCATGAGCTCGTTGTCAACTAGCTTGGTGAGGAAAATACTTACAGCCGAACTGCTTTGCATAATCGTGGTCAGAATAACACCACTGTTAATGGAAGTTACGGCATTACGTGAGAATCGCTGAATGATTTTATGCAAACGGTTTCCCATCAGCCTTATAAAACCATCGCTCATATAATTGATGCCAAACAGGAAAAGTCCCAGACCACCGATTATTCCGAACAAAGTCCAGAACCACCAGGTAGATGAGCGAACAATAACTGTCCTTGCTGTAAGTTTAGTTGCTGTTTTTTGATATTGATCGCTAAAAATGGCAATATTAAGGGTAAAATTACCGCTTTCTTGTCCGGGCTTTAGTAAATATCTGCTTTTACTGATATAATTTATTTGAATGACCTTATTAGTTGGAATAATCAGTACACTGTCAGCTGAATAACCAGATAAATCTAATATCAGACTATCTGTGTTACTGGCAATATAAATGCTGTCAGTGCTTTTATCAGGCTGGACAAAATAAATAACATTACTTGCCTCTGCTTTAAAGACAAGGCCTAAAAAAATAATGAATACTAAAAAGTATCTGCGCATATCAGATTAGCCCCAAGTCAAGTCTGGCTTCGTCGCTCATCATGCTCTTGTCCCATGGCGGATCAAAGACAATATTCAGCATGACAGACGAAATTCCTTCAATAGCTTTGGTTTTATCGTAAATTTCCTGCAACATACTGTCAACCATAGGGCAATTGGGCGATGTGAGTGTCATTTTGATTTCAACCTTGGCTTCATCGTCGATAAGAACCTCGTAAATAAGTCCCAGCTCATATATGTTTACCGGAATTTCAGGGTCGAAGACTGTTTTCAGTGTCTCCACGACTTTTGCCGATAATTCATCTTTATTTATCATAGATTAAAGATTATACTTGGTTTTGAAAGCCAGTGCATACATTTTTATCTGCTTAATCATTGAACTCAGGCCATTGGAACGGGTAGGGGAAAGGTGTGATGAAAGCCCGATTTCTTCCACAAACCAAAGTTCATTATTCAGAATTTCGTTAGGACTCTGACCCGACAAAACCCTGATCAAAAGAGCAATAATTCCCTTGGTAATAATGGCATCGCTATCGGCATAGAAAAACAGTTTTTCGTCAACATATTCGGCTCCCAGCCATACCTGTGACTGACAACCCTGAATCAGGTGTTCTTTGGTGCGGTATTCTTCTTTAAAAGGCTGGAGTGACTTGCCTAACTCAATGATATAATTGTATTTTTCCATCCAATCGCCAAATCCTTCAAATTCTTCGACGATTTCTTTCTGAATATCTTCAATGGTGCTCATTATGCGAACAATTTTTTAACTTTATTCAACGATTCAATCAAATAATCCACTTCTTCTTTGGTATTGTAAAAGCTAAACGAAGCTCTTACGGTTCCGTCAATTCCGAAAAATTTCATGAGCGGTTGCGTGCAGTGATTGCCGGTACGCACGGCTATGTCCATCTTATCGAGCATCATACCACAATCGAAGGGATGAATTTTTCCCAGCAGGAACGAAATGATACTTGCACGTTTCTCAGCAGTACCAACAAGTCTTATTTCTTCCACTGTCTGAATTTTACTTAAAGCGTACTGGTAAAGTTCTTCTTCGTATTTTATCAGGTCTGTTCTGCCTTTATCTTCGAGATATTTAAGAGCTGTGGCAAGTCCGACGGCACCGATAAAATTAGTTGTTCCGGCTTCAAATTTAAACGGAAGCTCGTTGTATATGGTCTTTTCGAAAGTTACGGTTTTTATCATATCGCCACCGCCCTTGTAAGGAGGAAGCTTTTCAAGCCAGCTTTCTTTCCCGTAGAAAATGCCGATTCCGGTCGGGCCGTATATTTTATGACCGGAAAAAACGTAAAAGTCGCAATCTAAAGCCTGAACATCCACAATCTGGTGTTGCACGCCCTGGGCACCGTCAATCATAACGGGAATGTTGCGTGCATGTGCAAATTTTATGATTTCTTCAACAGGGTTAATGGTTCCAAGACTGTTTGAAATATGGTTTACGGCAATAATTTTTGTTTTGTCGGAGACGATAGTAGGCAAAGCGGCAAGATTTAGTTCACCGCTGAATTTCAGAGGTATTACTTTCAAAACAGCTTTCTTGCGTTCGCAAAGCATTTGCCAGGGAACGATATTACTGTGATGCTCAAGTTCTGTCACAAGAATTTCATCGCCTTCATTAACGAAAGCTTCACCAAAAGAAAATGCCAGAAGGTTTATAGATTCGGTTGTACCCGAAGTGAAAATAATTTCATTGGAATTACGTGCGTTAATGAATTGTTTTACAGATTTTCTTGCACTTTCGTATGCTTCTGTCATCTTTTCACTCAGAAAATGCACGCCACGATGTATATTGCTGTTGTACTTGGAATAATATTCGGAGGTGACGTCAATTACCTGCTTTGGTTTTTGTGTAGTAGCAGCATTATCAAGATAAACAACCGGTCGGTGATATGACTTTAAATGAAGAATTGGAAAGTCATTACGTATGGATTCTATATCAATCATTTCAAAAATAAATTTATGCTTGCAAGATATAAAAATAATAAGGAAAAAAGAAGAATGTTAGATAAAACATCAGTTCTTTATTAACAATTTTTGAAATGATATATTATCTGATTTTACTTCTAAAAGATACGTTCCGGCACTCAAACTTTCAACATTCAGTGAGCTTTGGCAGAGCAGACGGAAATGATTTTTATAGATTATTTTACCGTCCATGGTCGAAATCTGAACCTCAGCATTGGAAATGCCTGATACAGAATTTAACTCTAAATAAGAACTGAAAGGGTTTGGATAAACTGATATGCCATTCTCTGTGGAAAGGCTGTTTACTCCGCCCTGAATATCATTGAAACGCTGTGTAAATTCTTCGAGATATTGGTTCGCCAATGTAAAATCGTGAATAATCAACGTGTTTTCGTCATTATCTTCTTCGGCTGAATTTGTCCAGTTGTGCGAACCGGTCACAACTATCGGGTCTGAGTTGCTGTACAGCGCATCAATAACGCAGTATTTGTGATGAAAGTCGTATGGCAGCGATTCGTGCGAGAGAACCGTAATGCCGTTATTTACCAGGTTTTGATACTCGGAGCCTATATAACTCACATTCTCTATAATAGCTCTTACCATAACGCCTCGCTGTTTTGCTGCAACCAAGGCATCGCCCAGATCGTTATTGATAAAAGTAAACATGGCAATATCAAGCGTGTAGGTTGCCGTGTTGATGGCGTCAACGATTCTGGCTGTAGTGTCGTCAGTTGGCGAGAAGTACAAGTAAACCGGAGTTCCTGAAACAGAAAATGAATGTTGTGTATTGTCAGTCTTGTCAGGCCCGAATTTGCTGTTGGTGCTATTGGGTTGGGCACCGGAACCTCCCCACATCTCGTTGAATTCGGTTTTATAATTAGCTGCCAAAGTACTGTCGTGAATCATCACAACGTTGTTGTAATCGTCGAACATGCTTCCGTTGCCAAAGTTCATGGAACCGGTAAATACCAGTTCATTATCGATGATGATAAATTTATTGTGCATAACATTGGTACTGATGGATGCCTGGCGTGTTAAAACCGGAATATTGCTGTTCAGAGAACTCAAAGCAGTGTTGAGACTATTTGAACTGGTAATGTATCGAACTATTACACCCCTTGAATATGCATTATTCAGCGCTGTTACTATTTTGCTACTTCCGTTATCCCATACAGCAATATCAATGTTTGTATTGGCTGAGTTGATAACTGTAACAATGGTATCTTCGATATTGGGCGAATAAACACCATCGGTATAGGGCGAAGTACTGGTGCTTACCGGATGATTGAATAATGCCCTGATAACCTGGGCCTGTGTTTTAAATGAAAATAGAATGCAAACGACGATCAAGCTTGTTTTTACTGGCATAAACCGGATTTTTGATGTAAAAATATAAAAAATCCTTTATAAATGTTTGAGTCAGTTAAGCTTTAGTTTTTTATAGGTTTATAGATTATTTCGACCCAATAGGAGCCGGCACCAAATTCGTCGATAATTTTGTATTTATAATCGTATGTAAGTTGAATAGAAGTATATGTAAGCTCCCAATCCATGTGGATAATACTTTCTTTTTTATTGCTTTCAGTATGAGTGGGTTTTCCGTATTTTTCAATAAGCTCTTTTTTACAGGTATCAAAAAACAAGGCCGCTTTTTTATCCTGTATCACGCTAAATGTTTCCCTTTGTGTGATTTTTATTAATTCATCATTTTGATTGTATTCGAGCCATGTGTTCATTTTATTGAAAATAAAATCAGCATCAAGGGCAATGCCCTTTTCGATTTTGTTGCCCTGATCTTTGATTTTTTGTTCAACCTGAAATTTTTTTGCTTTCCAAGGCAAAAATTCCCACCCGTCATAATTTTTAAGGTCTTGAGCAATCAGTCCTTGAAAACTGAAAAGTAAAATTATAATTATTTGGGTTCTCATATTTTTAGCTTTTATACAAAAGTACCACATAATTACTTATAAATGAAATATTTTTATGGTGTTGCCAATTTGAAAAAGTTGTTTTATATTTGAAAACGTTTTTTTATTAATAAAAACGCTTGGTATTATTTGAAAAAAATAAAATTAAAAATTTATATGT